>JAKONR010000442.1 GCA_022701825.1 Hymenobacteraceae bacterium
GCTACACGCTGGGCTGGGACTGGGACCTCGACAAGCACAACTCGCTGAGCGCTTCGGTGGCCTACGGCCTGCGCAACAGCTACAGCTACCAGGACCGCCTCACCACGGTATCGAGCAACGCGGCGCTAAACTCGGTACGCAACGTGAAAACCACCGACGAGTCGGCCACCGTGGATGCCAGCCTCAACTACACCCACACCTACGAAACGCCGCAGCGCGAATTCAGCATCCTGACGCTGTACAGCCGCAACAACCGGACGAACAACTTCCTCAACGACATTCTGGGCGGCAGCGACTACGCCACCACCAGCCGCCGCCGCAACGACAACGACAGCTACAACCAGGAGCTGACGGCGCAATTTGACTACCAGTCGCCGACGGCCAAAAACCAGCTGCTGGAGCTGGGCGTGAAGGACATCTACCGCCGCGTAAACAGCGAGTACGCCTACTTCCTGACTACGGGCAACAACGACAACTTCGTGCCCGACCTGACGCAGCTGGCCAATAATTTCAACTACCGCCAAAACGTAGCGTCGGGCTACGCCACCTACACCATCGGGCTGCCCAAGGGCTTTACCCTGAAGCCGGGCGTGCGCTACGAGTACACGACCATCAACGCCGAGTTTTCGCAGGGAGCCAACAAAACGCCCAACATCCCGGACTACGGCGTGCTGGTGCCCAGCGTGAACCTGTCGCGCCGCTTCGACAATGGCAACGTGCTGAAGCTGGCGTATAACCGCCGCATCCAGCGGCCGTCGCTACAGTTTCTAAACCCCAACCGCCAGGCGCCCAACCCCTTGCAGGTAACAAAGGGCAACCCAGGGCTGGCGCCCGAGTACACCAACAACTACGAGCTGGGCTACAGCACGGTGGTGAAGCAGAAGGTTAACCTGAATATGTCGGCCTTTGTGCGCAACACCACGGGCTCGATTCAGGGGGTGCGCCGCACCAGCGCCAACGGCGATACGCTCATCACCGAGTACTTCAACGCGGGCAAGGAAGACGCCTACGGCGCGAGCATTTTTGCCAGCGTGAACGCGGGCAAGCTGACCTTGAATGGCGGCGTGGACTCGTACTACGCGGTGCTCGACAACCAGAACTCGGACCGGCTCTACGCGGCCCGCAACACGGGCTTCGTGTTCAACACCCGCGCCCAGGTTTCCTACGCGCTCAGCAAGCAGTGGGCCATCCAGGGCTTCGGCTTCTACCGCGGGCAGCAGGTGCAGCTGCAAGGCTACCAGAGCGGCTTCGGCATCTACAGCCTCAACGTGCGCCGCAACTTTGCCGACGGGCGCGGCGGCATCGGCTTCGGAGCCGAAAACTTCTTCACGGGCCGCATCAATATCCGCAACGAGGTAAACACGCCCCTGCTGGCCCAGAGCAGCACCAACGTTATTCATAACCTCAATTTCAAGGTCAACCTCAGCTACCGCATCGGCAAGCTGACCGTGGACCAGCGCCCCCGCAACCGCAAGGGCGTGCGCAACGATGACCTGAAAGAAGGCGGCGACAATGGCGGCGGCGGCGTAGGGGGCGACACCGGCGGCGCAGGTGCCGGCGGCAGCGCAGGTGCCTCGCAGGGCGGTGGCCAGCGCCCGGCTGGCGCACCCGCTGGTGCCGGCCAGCGCCCCGGTGGCTACCCCGGCGCGGCCGGCCAGCGCCCGGCTGGCGCGCCTACTACTACCCCGGCCGACAGCACGGGCACTCGCCCAGCCACTGCGCCCGCCAACGGCACGGCTCCAACCCAAACGCAGCCCGCCGACAGCACGGCCACGCCCGCTACCCAGCCGGCCGCGCAGCCCCAGAATACCACCACGCCGGTGGGCCAGCCTTCGCCGGGCACTACCTCGCCGGGCGGCATCACGCCGGCGGGCAGCCCCGGCGGCCGGCCGTAGGGGCCGCCACGTAGCTTAGGCAACCAAAAAGCTCTCCTATGGCCTACATAGGAGAGCTTTTTGGCTAAGGCGCTTTCCCTGCCGTTGCGGCTCGGTAGCCGAGCCGGGTGCCGCCGCCCTTCGCCATCCCGACAGGCTAGCCATGCTTAGTGCCCAAGGGCAGGAAGCTGCCACTGACGCCCCACCAGCTTGAGCAGCGTCCGGCGCCAGGAAGGCAGCGCCCGGTAACGCAGCTCGGACTCGTGCAGCTCTCCCAGGTTCAGGGCCGTAGCCTTTTCATAGAACGCCGCCAGTGAGTGCGGCGCGTGCTGCCGAAAAACCCGCGTCAGCAGGGGGCGGGCCGCCTTTAAGTTCCAGTAATGCAGCACGTAGGGAGCCGCTTCCGCGATTTTATCGGTTTCTCCAAACCACATGCTGAAGGCCAGCTGCTCCATCATGTGCTTGTTGTAGGCGGCGTAGAGCTGGTCGGCCAGCTCCACTACGCCCACCAGCTCCGCCGCCAGGGCCGAAGACAAGCCCAGCACGCCCGAATTATAGAGCACGGTCGTGCTGCCAAGCGAGAGCTTCCGCTGCGCCACCTGAAACGTCTGCCCTTGCAGGCGCCGGTATATTTTGCGGCTTAGCTCATTACCCGTCGCCAGCTCGCCCTCACTGACGTGCATTACGAACTGGCCGCGCTCGATTTGGGCGAACAGGGGCGCGGGGTCGAGCTGCCAGATGGTATCAGTATCCACGAACAGCAAGTTGCCGGGGTAGTGCCGGGCGGCGTGGGTCAAAACCCCTACTTTTAGCAGGTACACTTTGTTGCTGCTGCCCCGCCAGCGCTGCCATTCGCCGGGCGTTACCGCTGGGTAGTAGACGCCGGGCCGCTCGCCCAGCACTTGCCTGAAGGCGGCGGCCGCATCGGTATAGATGAGCACCCGCACCGCCGACCGGGCCACCCGGTAGTAGGAAAGCAGGCTGTAGATGGCCTCCGCGTGCAAGTCAGAAGACCCATAGGCTAAGTAAATTAGGGAGCAGGGGGCAGTCGGCATCGGGCAGGCAGGCTAGGTTATCGGTTTACCGTGCAAGTTCAGGCTACTTTCTTTACTTCGTGCTATGCGGGCTTTCGCCTGGCGCAGCCACTCCCCCAGTCATCCCCGGCGGCTATTTTTTGCTCGCCGCGGCAGGTGGCTGGCAGCCTTGCCTTTTCTCATGTCGCCTGCCCGGATTATTCTCGATTGCGAAGCCCTGAAGGACCGCGATAGTGGCTTCAGCCATTTTGTGGTGCCGCTAGCCCACGAGCTTATTCGCCAAAACCACCGCTACCAGCTCACCTGCTACGTGCCGCCCCAGGAGGTGGGCGGGCTGGGCCGGCAGGGCGTGCGCTACCTCACGCAGCGCAGCTTTCACAAGTATTTCAACCCGCCCAGCTACGGCTTTCGGCTGTGGCACGCCACCTCGCAGCTAAGCTGGTACGTGCCCACCAGCCCCTTTACCAAGGTGGTGCTGACGGTGCACGACCTCAATTTTCTGCACCAAAAACCCGACGAGCGCACCTACACCCGGCAGCTGGCCATGGTGCGCCGCAACATTCGGCGGGCCGACTACCTGGTTACTATCTCCGATTTTGTGCGCCAGGACATACTGCGGCACGCCGACCTGCTGGGCTACACCGGCCGCCAGCCGCTGCGCTACATCCCGCGCGGCGTGGAGGCGCTGCCCGCGCTGCCGCCCGGCTACCAGCCGGCCTACGCGCCGCGGCGGCCCTTTTTGTTTGCCCTGGGCACCGTCAATCCTAAAAAGAACTTCCACGTGCTGCCGGCCTTGCTGCAAGGCAACGACTACGAGCTGCTCATTGCGGGTAGCTTCACGGAGGGCGACTACGTGGCGGCCATCGGGGCGGCGGCCGAGCAGGCGGGCGTGGCCAGCCGGGTGCGGGTGCTGCTGCGCATCAGCGAGGCCGATAAGGCCTGGTATATCAACCAATGCCTGGCTTATTTGCAGCCCTCGCTGGCCGAGGGTTTTGGCCTGCCGGTGGTGGAGGCCATGCAGGTGGGCAAGCCGGTATTTCTGAGCCGCCTCACGTCGCTGCCCGAGGTGGGCGGGGCGGCGGCGTATTACTTCGATGATTTTGCCCCGGCCACCATGCGGCAGGCGCTGGCGGCGGGCCTGGCCCGCCACTCGCCGGCGCGGGCAGCGGCGGCGCGGGCGCAGGCTGGGCAGTTTAGCTGGCAGCAGGCGGCGGCCGACTACCTGGCCGTGTACCAGGAGCTGCTGGGCCGCTGAATCGCCGGGTAGGGGCGCCACCTGCCGCGGCCGGCAGCGAAGCATTTTCGCGGCGGGCGGTATTTCCCCCGCGTAGTGCCCAACTTTGCGGCGCAGGGTGGTAACCCAGGGGCGCAGGCAGCCCGCCCTATTTATAAGCCACCGGCGAGCCCGCCAGCCCGCTGCCACCAGCTCGGGCTCCGAAGAACAAATGAAGAAACACTGGCTTCTACCCTTGCTGCTACTGGCCCTGCTGGCCGACCTGGGCTTTACCTACGCGCAGAACATGCGCCTGACCCTGGACGGCGACATGGCGGCCATTGTGGTGCCCAGGGCCGACTACGCGCCCGTGCTGCACGACCCGCTGGGCTGGCGGGTGCTCAGCACCGGCGCGTGGTACGCGGCCCCCAACCGGTTTTTTTCGCACCTGTTCATGCGCGAGTATTGCCTGCGCGTGCCGCTGCTGCTGCAGGCCGTGGTAAGCCCCATTACCAGCGTGTACATGGCCCTGTCGCTGCTCAACGTGGTGGTGCAGGCCCTGCTGCTGTATGTGCTGGCCTGGTATGCCACCGGCACGCGCCGCCTGGGTAGCCTGCGCCTGTGGGTAGCGATGGCGCTGCTGGCCCCGTTTTTTCAGGTGACGGGCTACAACGGCCAGATGGCCATTCTGAACAACGCCTTTACTTATAACTTTTTCTACGCCATACCGCTGCTGCTGCTGCTGGTGCTGCTGTGGCCGCTGTTTCGGGCGGCCTACTACCGGCAGCCGCTGCGCCTGGGCTGGGCCAGGCTCGGCGTGATGCTGGTGCTAACGGTCGTGCTCACGCTGAGCGGGCCCCTTATCGGCGGCGCCTCGCTGGTGGTGCTGGCCGGGGTGGGGCTGCACGTGGTGCAGCGGCGCTGGGGCCGGCCGGCGGCGGCCTGGTGGCGGGGGGCACCGTGGGCCAGCCTGCTGGTGTGGGGCTGGCTGGCACTGTGGTGCGTGTACTCGCTCTATATCGGGCGCCACAACACGGAAAACCTGCTGACCATTCTGCCGCTGGCCGAGCGCTACCGGCTGGTGCCCTACGGTATTTTTTACCAGCTGACCAGCAAGCTGGGCTTGCCGCTGCTGGTGCTGGGCTGCCTGGCCAATGCGTGGTTCGTGCGCCGCTGGCTGCCCGCCACGCCCACCGCCCGGCGCATCGGGCGGCTGCTGCGGTGGCTGGGCTGGTTTGCGCTGGTGTACGTGGCGCTGCTGCCGCTGGGCGGCTACCGCGACTACCGCCCGCTCATTCTGCGGCACGATTCCATCCTGCCCATCACGGTCGGGCTCATGGGCTTTTATGCGCTGTCGGCCAGCTACCTGCTGCGCGAGCTGCCGCGGCCGGCAGTGCGCTGGTATCGGGCCGGGCTGGTGGCCATGGCGCTCGTTTTTACCTACGCCGACCGCCGGCTCGAGCGCTACAACGACAACACCTGCGAGCGCCGGATGCTGGCGGTGCTGGCCCGGCCGGGCGCCACGCCGGTGGTGCGGCTGCCCGAGGCCTGCACGGTGCTCTCGTGGGAGCCCATCACCAACCCCAACCAGTCGCTCACCAATGCGGAGCTGCTGCAACACTGGCGCATCACCCAAGAATACAAGCCGTACTACTCGGGCAAGCAATAGGCCCAACTACCCTTGCGCCGCACGGCTTTGGCGGCCCTGCCTGCGGGCGGGCGGCGCCCCTACCTTTACTCCATGCCCAACACCCAGCCAACCCGCACGCTCCCCACCGACCAGGATGCCAAGCTGCTGCGGCAGCTGCGGCCCGCGCGGCTGGTGTGGCCGGTGCTCATTGGGCTGGGCGTGGTGGGCTTTTTGTTTTGGCGCAGCTACCGGCCCGGCGACCTCGCCCCGCTGGCTGAGGCCAAGTGGCCCTGGCTGCTGGCCACGCTGCTGGTGCTGTGGGCCCGCGACGCGGGCTACATCTACCGCATTCGCTACATCACCCAAAAGCAGCTGAGCTGGCGGCAGGCCTTTGAGGTCATCGTGATATGGGAATTTGCCTCGTGCGTGCTGCCCTCGGCGGCGGGCGGCACGGCGGCGGCCCCGATTATTCTCACCAAGGAAGGCATTCCGCTGGGCAAGTCGCTGGCTTACACCATCGTCACGGCTTTTTTGGACAACCTGTACTACGTCTTCATGGTGCCGCTGGTGGTATGGCTGGCGGGCGCGGCCCTGTACCCGCGCGAGCTGCAATCGGGCTTTGTGGAAAGCCTGCGGGTGCTGTTCGTGGTGAGCTACGTGGCCGTATCGGCCTACGCGGGCCTGCTCCTGTACGCCCTGTTTGTGAACCCCATATCGGTGCGCCGGCTGCTGGTCAGGCTCTCCTCGCTGCGGTTGCTGCGGCGTTTTCGGCCCCGCGCCTACGCCCTGGGGCAGGACATGCTAAACGCCTCGGCCCAGCTGCGGGGCGCGGGCTGGCGCTACTGGTGGCGCGCCAGCCTGAGCACGGTCTTCGTGTGGACGGCCCGCTACGCGGTAATCGGCTGCCTTATCGGGGCGTTTGCGCCCATGAGCACGGGCACCTTCCTGTTCGTCTTCGCCCGCAACATCACCTACAAAGTGGTGCTGCTGCTGGCCATCACGCCCGGCGGCTCGGGCATCGCGGAGGGCGCGTTTCCCACGTTTTTCCAGAGCTTTATCGGCACCGCCACTATGACCAGCTTTATGGTTTTGCTGTACCGCATCGTCACCTATTATTTCTATCTGCTGCTGGGCACGGTATTTTTGCCCCGCTGGGCGGCGCGGGTTTTTGGCGGGCGAAAATAAGGCTGGCTTTTAGCTGATTCGGCGACACGCACTGCTGAAATCATCAGATGTTTAGCTGCCTGCGAGTACTTTAGTGGGGACACTTTATTTCTATATTCCCACCCTGGTATTCGATGGCTGCACCTGTACTTTCTGGCCTGGGCGCACTGCCGCGGCTGCTCTTTTTGCTGCTGCTGCTGGCGGTGGCCCCGGCGGCGCAAGCCACCCACCTGCTGGGCGGCGAAATGACTTACCGCTACCTCGATGCCAACGGCCCCGCCGCCGCCCCGCTGCGCTACGAGATAACCGTGGCGGTGTACAACAACTGCAACGCCGGCGCGGCCAACCCGGCGGCCAGCGCCGGCATCGCCATCTACTCGCAGGCCACCGGGGCGCAGGTCATTCTCACCACCACCAACTACGCTGGCAACCTCACGGCCGGGCGCATGGTGGTTTTTCCGGCTTCTACCACGCCGTGCAGCACCGTGCAGGTGCCGCCGGGCTGCGTCAATTCGGGAGCCGCGCAGCAGCCTTTTGTGCTCCAAACCTTCGTGGCTACCGTCAGCCTGCCGCGCGCGGCGGCGGGCTACTACGCCTACTGGTCATCCTCGGCGCGCAACAATTCCATCAACAACCTCGCCAGCCCCGGCGGGGCCGCCCTGACGCTGTACACGTCGCTGGCCCCGGAAGTGTACGCCAACCACTCGCCGGTTTTTGCCAATACCGCCGTGGCCGTGCTCTGCGCCAATGACACGACCACGCTGCTCAACAATGCCGTGGATGCCGACGGCGACCGGCTGGTGTACTCCTTTGGCCAGCCTTATGGGCAGGGCGGCTACCCGGCCAGCCTGCCCGCGGCACCCGCCACCACCACGTACCTCAACGGCACGTTTTCGGCCACCACGCCGCTGGGGGCCGCGCCCAACTCGGCCCGATTGAGCGCGGCCACGGGCATTGCCAAGTTTTACGCCACTATCATCGGCAACCAGTACGTGGTGGCGGTTGACGTGCGGGAATACCGCACCGTGAACGGGGTGGATGTGCTCATTGGCACTACCCGGCGCGACTTGCAGCTGGTGGTGGGCCAGTGCCCGCCCACCGCGCCGCCCGTGCTGCCCACGGCCAGCGGCGCGCCAGGCGGCATCTCGCGCAACCTTACCATCGAGGCCGGCGGCACGCTCACCGTGCCCCTCACTACCACCCAGGCCGATGGCCACGACCTGGACATGACGGCCACCAGCGTGCTGCTCGACGGGCCGGGCGGCTACAACGCCACGTTTGCCGGCCAGGCCGGCACCTTGCTTTACACGGGCAGCCCGCTGGGCACGGCCCTGGCCTCGGGCACCAATGGCAGCGTTTCGGGCACTTTCGTGTACCGCCCCAGCTGCACCGAGGCCCGCGCCACGCCCTACGACGTGACCCTGACCGTGCTCGACAAAGGCTGCGCGGGCAAAACCAGCGCCGACGTGCTGCACATCACCGTGACCAAGCCCAGCGGGCCGGCGGCCATAGCCGGCGACGCGGCCGTGTGCGGCCTGAGCAGCACCCGCAGCTACACGGCCAGCGGCGGCACGGCCCCCGGCGTGAGCTGGCGCCTGTCGGGCGGCGGCACACTGGTGGGCAGCCCCACCGCCAACCCCGTGCAGGTGCTCTGGACCACGGCCGGCACCTACACGCTCACGGCGCGGGGCGTGGGGCAGTTTGGCTGCCTCACCGACTCGGCAACCAAAACCGTGGTGGTAGCGCCCGCCCCCACCCTCACCGTGGCGGGCAGCCTCAGCATTTGCCAGGGCGGCAGCACCAGCCTGGCCGTGGCGGGCGGGGCCGCCCCCTACACCGTGAGCGGCGGCGGCGCGCCGCTCAGCGGGGCGGGGCCGTTTGGGCTCGCGCCCACCCAAACGACCACCTACACCATTACGGGGGCCAGCCTGGGGACGGGCTGCACGCCCACCGTGCAGGTAACGGTGGTGGTGAACCCGCTGCCGGTGGCCGCGCCCGGCCCGGCCGCCAGCACCTGCTCGGGCGTGCCCGTGGCGCTGGGCGCGGCGCCGGTGGCGGGCCTCACCTATAACTGGAGCCCGGCTACCGGCCTCAGCAGCAGCACCGTGGCCAACCCCACCGCAACGCTGACCAACGCCACCGGCGCGCCCATTACCCAAACCTACGCCCTGACCGTAACCAATGCCAACAACTGCGTGAGCACGAGCACGGTAGCCGTAACCGTGAACCCGCTGCCCACGGCGGTGCCGGGCGCGGCCGTGGCGTTTTGCTCGGGTGGCACGGGCCAGCTGGGTGCCGCGCCCGTGGCGGGCCTTACCTATAGCTGGAGCCCGAATACCGGCCTCAGCGACCCCACCCTGGCCAACCCCACCGTGACGCTGACAAATACGACCAGCGCGCCCGTGGTGCAGACCTATACCCTCACCGTAACCAGCGCGAGCGGCTGCCCGGCCACCGGCACGGTCGCCTTAACGGTGAACCCGGCGGCGGTGGCCGTAGCCGGCGCCAACGCCAGCTTTTGCGTGGGTGGCGCGGGGCAGCTGGGCGCGGCGCCAGTGGCGGGCTACACCTACCGCTGGAGCCCCACCACCGGCCTCAGCAGCGCCACCAGCGCCAACCCTACCGTGACGCTGCCCAACGCGACCAGCGGCCCCATAACCCAGACCTACACGCTGACCGCGACCAACGCGACTGGCTGCGTGAGCACGGCCACGGTAACCGCGACCGTGAACCCGATACCGGTAGCGGTGCCGGGCGCGGCGGTTACGGTGTGCGCGGGCAGCCCGGCCACGCTGGGCGCGCCGGCAGTGGCGGGCCTCACGTATAGCTGGAGCCCCAGCACGGGCCTGAGCAGCAGCACGGTAGCCAACCCCACCGTGACGCCAACCAACACCACGAGCACCCCGAGCACCCAGCTTTACACCCTGACCGTGACCGGCGCGGGCAATTGCGCGGTGACGGCCACCGTGGCCGTCACCGCGCTCCCGCTGCCAGCCGCCAATGCCGGGGCGGCCGTCACCATCTGCTCGGGCAATACGACCCAGCTCGGCGTGGCCCCGGTGGCGGGCCTCCTCTACAGCTGGAGCCCGACTACGGGCCTCAGCAGCAGCACCGTGGCCAACCCCACCGTGACGCTGACCAATGCGAGCCCTACGGGCGCAGCCCTCACGCCGACTTACACGCTGACCGTGACCAACCCGGCCACGGGCTGCGTGAACACGAGCACGGTGGTGGTGACGGTGAATGCCGAAATCCTGCCCGGCATCATCGGCCCCAGCCAGACGGTGTGCGCCAGCTCGTCGCCCGTGCCCCTCACCAGCACGCCCGGCCCGAGCGGCGGCTACGGCACCTACACCTACCAGTGGGAATCCTCGACCGATAACCTGACCTGGACCACGGTGGCCAATGCCACCAGCGCCACCTTCGCCCCCGGCCCGCTCGTGGCCACGGTCTACTACCGCCGTCGCGTCAACTCGGGCGCCTGCACCGAGCAGGTGTCCAACGTCGTGAAGCTGGAGCTGCAGCCGCAGCTGCTGACGGGCGTAACGCTGGCTACCCCGGCCACGCAGTGCGCCGGCACCGTGCTCACCTTCACGCCCGTGCCCAGCAATGCCGGCACCTCGCCCACGTTCCGCTGGTACGTCAACAACACGCTGGTCGCCAGCAGCCCCACCTACACCAGCTCGACGCTGCGCGACGGCGACGTGGTGCGGGTAGAAGTGGTGCCTACGGTCGGCTTTTGCGCCACCAGCCTAGCCGTGGCCTCCGTCACCGTCAACCTCACGCCCGTGAGTTTGCCCACGGTGCGCATCAAGTCGAAAACGACCCTGCCGGCCTGCTCGGGCACGCCGGTGGTGCTGGCCGCCGACAGCATCGGCAGCCCCGGCGCCACCATGGCCTACCAGTGGCAGGTCGATGGCGTGGCCGTAAGCGGGGCTACCAGCCCCACCTTCAGCCCCAGCACCCTACGCGATGGCCAACTCGTGACGCTGGTCGTGACGACGCCCTCGGCCTGCGGCTTGCTCACGGCTACTTCCAACCCGTTAGCAGTCAGCATTATTCAGAATGTGGAGCTGAGTGCCGGCCCCAACAAAACCATCATGGAAGGCGAGCAGGTAGAGCTGGAAGGCACCGCCAACGGCGCTTACCCCGTCGTCTGGACCCCGACGCAAACGCTGACCTTTCCGGCCGGCCACCAGCTGCGGCCCCTGGCCGCGCCCACCGTCACGACCACTTATACCCTCTCGGCCAAGGTGGGCTACTGCACGGGCGAAAGCCAGGTCACCATCACCGTGACGCCGCGCGTGCGCATCCCCAGCGCCTTTTCGCCCAACGGCGACGGCCTGGACGATGCCTGGGAAATCGACCGCATCGCCGAATATCCCGGCTCGCACGTCATCGTCTTCAACCGCTGGGGCCTGAAACTCTTCGAGACCACCGGCTACAACCGCGGCAACCAGTGGAACGGCACCATCAACGGCCAGCCCGCCCCGGTAGGTACCTATTACTACCTCATCACGCTCGGCAACGGCAAGTCGTACACCGGCCCACTCACGGTGGTGTATTAACCCTCCCCAAAGCGCGGGCGAGCCAATACCGGGCTCCCCGTGCCGACTTTTGCCCCATGACTCAAGCACTTCTTCGCACGGCCGGCCAGCCGCTGGGCACGGCCACCAAGGCCCTTATCATGCTGCACGGGCGCGGTGGCAGCGCCGCCGATATACTGTCGCTGGCAAGCCATTTGCGGGTGGCCGATTTTGCCCTGCTGGCCCCGCAGGCAGCCCAAAACAGCTGGTATCCGCAGTCGTTTCTGGCCCCGCCGGCCCAAAACGAGCCCTACCTCTCGGCGGCGCTGGCCAGCGTGGCGCAGGCCGCGGCCGAAGCCGCCCGCCACGGCATCGGCCCCGCAAACCTGTATTTCCTGGGTTTTTCGCAGGGCGCCTGCCTCACCCTCGACTACGTGGCGCGCCACGCCCAGCGCTACGGCGGCGTGGTGGCCTTTACGGGCGGCCTCATCGGCGACCGCGTATATCCCGAAAACTACGGCGGCGACCTGGCGGGCACGCCTATTTTTATCGGTACCAGCGACCCCGATTTTCACGTGCCCGTCGAGCGGGTGCGCGCCTCTACGGCGCTGCTCACCGGCCTCGGCGCGGCCGTCACGGAGAAGGTTTATTCGAATATGGGCCACACGATTTCGCGGGAGGAAATCGACCTGGCCAACGCGCTCATTTTCGAGCCAGCCTAACCCGCAAGGGTTTGGAGCCAGCGCGGCAGCCAACGTATTGGCTGCCAGCTTCTGCTTATACCCTGCGCGTGGTGCCGGGCTAGGCAGCGCTTGCTTTGCAACTGACTGCCTGCTTGGGCACATTGGCTGGTGGCGCTGGTTTTTGGGCGGCCAGCCAGTGGCCGGGCACCCGCTACTACTCGCTTGATTAGCTGCGCTTGGCTATTTGACTAAGAATGGGGCCGTATCCGACGCGGGCGGGCCGCAGCCAAAAACTTAACATGGAAGACGGCATTTTGGCCTAACCTCCGCCGTAATATTGTGTTAATATAAGATTTTATACTACTATCCCTACTTTTACCCCATTCATGAGCAACACCAAAAAAGCCCTCGCCCAGCAGCTTGCCGCCGCCGTAGTGCCCCACCTGGGTACTGACGCCGCCGCCACCACCCCGCCCAAATCGGTAGCCAAAACCTTGCGCAAGCTGGCCAAGCAAGTGCTGAAGAAGCAGGACAAAGCCGCCAAAAGCCCCAAAGCACCCAAGAAAAAGGCCCCCTCCGCGGCCAAGCAAGCGCGCAAGGCCCTGGCCGGTGAGCTCACCGGCGCCCTGCAGCCCTACCTGAGCCCGGAAGCCAACCCGACGGACGCCCCCTCAAAAACCATTACCAAAACCATCAAACGCCTAGCCACGGAGGTAGTAGCCCTGCGCCGCAAGCAAGCCAAGCAGCTGGCCAAAGCCAGCCGCCCGGCCGCCGGGGCCACCGCCAAAGCCACCCCCTCCGCAGCGGCAGCCAGCCGGCCCAAAACCAGCAGCAAGCCCGCCCCGCGCCGGGCGGCCGCCAAGCGCCCGGCTCCCAAAGCCGAGCCCGCCCGGCCGGCCGCCGCCACTACGGCCGCCCCGGCCGCTGGCGGCAGCACCGAAGCATAAAGCATAGCCCACGCTCTCCGCAGCCAAAAAGGCGTCCTTTCCCGACTGGGGAGGGGCGCCTTTTTGGCGGCCAACCACCCGCCGAAGCGCTCGCTATTCAAAAGCACTGGCCTGCTACCAGCGGCGCGCTGAGGCTATGCCGCACCAAGAGCGACTCGCCAGATGGTGCATCAGCTAATTCAGGCGGGCTGCCGGCTCGTGACGAAACTCGCCGGACGACGAGCGGACAGCCGGCAGCCCACGCCAAAGGCACCAGTATGGCGCATTTTGGGTCAGCAGCCCAATAAATCGAGCAGGTAGCGCTGGCGCAGCTCCTGGGCCAGCTCGGCATCGGGGGGCTGCGAGCTGGCCAGCAGGTCGGCGTAGGCCAGCAGGGGCGGCACACAGCGCGGGTCGGGCAGGGCGCTGCTGAGCAGGGGCGCGAAGGCGTTGAGAATCTCAATCGGACCTTTGGGGGCTGCCACTAGGCCGAGCCGCCGCACCAGTTGCGGGCGCGGCACCTGGCTGTGCAGCACCAGGGGGCCGGCGGGCGGGTGGCGGCCCAGCAGCAGGTGCGCGGCGGCCGCGCCGCTCCACAGGCAGCCCACGGGCAGCCCGCGCTGGGCCCACTCGGCCAGCGCGGTAGGATAGCACGGGCGGTAGCGCTGCCCGTTGAGGCGGCGGCGCAGCACGCTGCCATAGTGCGCCAGCCAGTACTGGGCGGGGGCGGGCAGCCGTAGCGGGCTGGTGCCGGGCGGCGCATCGGCCAGCCAAAAACCCTGCTCGCGCAGGCTGTGCAGCACCTGCCGCACGGCGGCCGGCGGCAGCTGCGTGTGCGCCGCCAGGCTGCCCGGCGGGCAGCTGGCCAGCGTGGGCCGCAGCACTACCTGAAACAGCAGCCGCAGCAGCTGCACGTGCCAGGTGGGGCTGGAGGGCACCAGGGCGGTGCCCTGCCCGCCCGACCGGGCGGCGGGCACCGGCTGGGCATCCGCCAAGAAAGGAGCTAACGTAGCCAACGGAAAAGGAAAGTAGACGCGGCCAGTCCCGGCCCCGCAACCGGGTTTGGGGCTTGCCCCCAAACACAAAGCCAGGGCTGCGGGGCAGCCCTGGCTTTCGGTAGTTGGCGCGGAGGCCGCAGGGTAAGCGCTTAGTAGTCGGTATTCTGGGGGTCGAAGTTGGTCCAGCCGCTCAGCCAGTTGGTGGCGCCGGCCGCGTTGGGGTCGGCCAGGGCCCCGATGAAGTTGCCCGACGTGAAGAACGGGTCGCTCACCTTCGAGTCGGTGAAGCTGGCAGGCACCACCGGGGCCGTGGCCGGCGCTACCGTCACGATGGGCGAGGCGGTGCGGGGCAGGAAGCTCGGGGCCGTCAGGTTGAAGGGGTTCAGCAGCTGCACGTTGTCGGAGGTGACGTAGCGGCGGTTGGCGTTGCTTTTCAGCCAGGTAATCGGGCCGGTGGCCGCGCCCCAGGCCGAAGAGTCGCTGCTCATGGTAGTGTTGGGGGTGAGGCTGCCGGCGCCGCCGCTCGGCCCTACGTAGAGGATGCTACGCTGGCCGTTGGTGGAGTTGGAACCCACCAGCGCGCCGGCCACGATGTTGTTCTTGAAGCGGGCCGCGCCCGAGGCTACGTTGCCAGCCGTGGGCGCACCGTCGTAGAGGAGGTTGGTGGGGTAGCCCATGAACACCGAATTGAAGATGCTCTGGGCCGAGTTGCGGCGAATGTGGGCGCCGGCCGTGTACTGCGGGCTGTAGCTGGGCGCGTTCGGGTTCAGGATGGGGCCGACCAGGGTCATGTTCGAAAACACGGCCGAGGTCAGCGGCAGGTTGCCCGAGGCGCTGGCGTCGTTGTCCGACTCAAACGCCTTCGAGCCCGACTGGTCGGCCTGCTGCGGGTCGCGCAGCGAGATGCCGTACTGCACCATGCCCGAGTAACCGTTGTCGGTGTCGAAGTCGTCGTCGAAGCAGCGCAGCGACACCAGGTATTTGGCATTTACGGTGCCGCCAAACCACTCAAACGAGTCGTCGCCCGAGTACGAAACCTGGATGTGGTCGATGGTGGTGCCCGAGCCCACGCCGGCCAGCGTCAGGCCGTTCACCTCGTTGTTGGGCGAGAGGGCCACGCCGCCAAACTCGATGCGCACGTATTGCAGCATCCCCGAGTTGTCGGCCACGGCCGTGGGGTTGGCCGGGTTCACGTAGGCGGTGCCGTACTGGGTCGTGGGGCCGCCCTCGATGGTGGGGCGCACGCCATTGACGACCGAGTTGGTGGGCGCATTGCCCGCGATAATCACGCCGCCCCAGTCGCCGTAGTTGCGCGAGCCCTTGGGCTGGTTAGACGTAAATACGATGGGCTTGGCGGCCGTGCCCATGGCCATGATTTTGGCCCCCGGCTCGATGATGAGCGTACCCTTGCTGTCTTTATCACCCAGAATAACGGTGCCCGGCTCGATGGTGAGCGTAGCGCCGCTGCGCACGTACACAAAGCCTTTGAGCAGGTAGCGGTTGGTGGCCGACCAGGTAGTGTTGGTAGTGATGCCGGTGGTGCCGGTTTGCACCGTCACCACGGGCAGGTTGCTGGTGCCCCCGGTGGGAGTTACCGAGGTGCCCGTGCCCGTCATATTGGGGGCGGGCGTGATGTCTTTCGTCGAGCACGAGGCCAGGCCGATTAGCGTAGCAAGAAGGGCGACGGAAAGGGTATTCTTTTTCATAAAATGAGCTGCTAGCTATTAGCTGCTAGCGGTTGGCTTTTCTTATTGAGACAAGGAGAGAGTGGCACGCTGAACGTCTCTGCAAAAGCTATCAGCCAGCAGCCGACAGCCAGCAGCCAAAAACCTACGGTACCGGGGTGGCCGGGCGGGGCTCGAGGCTAAAGCGCAGACCCAGGGTGAAGTAGGTGCCGCGGCGGTAGTTGCTGAGCGAAGGGTCGCTGGCGGTGTACTTGCCGTCGCGGGCGTAGTCCTGCACCAGGTTCACGCGCTGGTTCAGCAGGTCCTGCACGCCGGCATTCAGGGCGAGGCCGCGGCCCAGGGTTTTGGTGAGCGAGAGGTCCACGGTGTGGCGCGGCAGCTCCACTACATCGGGGTACTGGTCGCTACCGGCAAACAGGATGCGCGGGCCAAACACGTTGTAGAGGGCCGTTACCTGCCACGAGTTGTCGGGGGTATTGAAGTACAGGCCGCCATTGAAGACGTAGGGCGACTGGCCTTGCAGGGCGCGCTTGTTGTCCCAGGCCACCACGTTGTTGCCCAGGTTCACCTGGCTCTTGATGAGCGAGGCGTTGAACACCAGCGATAGGTTTTTGAGGCGCTCATCCACAAACTCCAGGTTCTTCTTGAGGTCCAGCTCCACGCCGTAGGCGTAGGCGCTCGGGGCGTTGGCGAAGGTGTAGGCCAAGTTGGTAGTCGGCACTATCACGTTTTCGATGGGGTTCGAGAAGTTCTTGTAGAACACCCCCACGTGCACCAGCTCGCCGGCCGAGGGGTACCACTCGTAGCGCAGGTCGTAGTTGTCGATGCTGGCTACTTTCAGCGGCACGTCGGGCCGCAGGTAGAGCGAGCCGTAGTTGAGGGCGCTGAACTCGAAGTCGTAGAAGAAGAACGGCGCGGCCTCGCGGAACTCAGGGCGGTTGAGGCTGCGGCCGTAAGAAGCCCGCACCAGGTTGGTCGCGTTCACGTTGTAGGTGAAGTTGGCCGAGGGCAGCACGAAGTTGGTGGGCACGTTCTGGGTCACCGGCTGGCCGTTGAGGCCGGTTTCGATGAACTGGAGGTTGTGTTCGTAGCGCGCGCCGGTCACTAGCTTCAGCTTGTCGGTAATCGGAATATTGAACGACAGGTAGGCCGCGCCCAGTTCGTTGCGGGCGGCGTAGCGGTAGGTCGAGTTCAGGTCCTCATCGAGGCGGTAGCCGTCGTAGCCGATATTTTGGGCCGCGAAGATGTTGCCCACGTTCTCGTTCTTCAGCCCTTGGAGGCCACCGGTGTTCAGCGAGTAGCCGAAGGCGCGGGCGTTGAACGAGCGGCGGCGGTATTCGAGGTAGGTGCCGGCCCCGATTTCCACCTTGCGGCTGGCCACGTCCACGGTGCGCTTGAGGTTGGCATTCAGGGTGAAGCTGTGCTCGCTCAGCTTCTGGTAGAGGCGGCCGGCGTTATTGACATCGACCTGGCCAGCGGCGGGCGTCAGCGCGGTCTGCATTTCGGGCGTCTTGTCGGTGCCGGGCGTCACTTGGTAGCTCAGGCGGCGCAGGTCGGGCTCGTTGCGGGCCGAGTAGCCGTAGCCACCCACCCAGTCGAAGCTGGTTTTTTCGTCGGCGGCCTTGTGGGTACCGGCTACCTGGCCGGTGTAGGTGGTGCGGCCCTGGTAGCCTTGCAGGTAGCTGCGGCGGTTGAGGGTGCCATTGTTGTCGGCGCCTTCACGGGTCACCTGCTGGTTGCGGGCCTGCTGGCTGAAGAGGTTGCGCCATTCGAGGCGGCCACCGTGGGGCAGCACGAGGCTGAAGTTCTGGATGGCGCCGAGGCGAATGTTCTGCGTCGACTGGTCGTCGCGCAGCTGGTCGGTGCGCTGCTGCGAAGCGTCAAATACATTGCGGTTGACGTTGAAGCGCGTGTAGGTATTGGTGTAGTTGATGGACGATACGCTGCCGATTTCCAGCCCGGCCACCTTTAGCTGGGTCAGGTAGGCCGCGTTAAAGCGCATGTCGGGCATGGCTTTGGTCTTGAAAATCCCGAAGTTGTTGTCGAGCTGGCGAGCGTAGAAATCGCGCTCGTACTGCTGGTAGGCGGTGCTCAGGGGCGGCATGCCGTTGGGCAGGTCGCGCTTGGTGGCGCCAAAGCCGAAGGCATCGCCACTCTGCGGCCGGTCGGTGTAGAAATCCTGGCCGGTGGTGCCCTGGCGGAAGCCCGATGAGTAGTTCACCGTAAACTGCTTTTCGTTGAAGATGGGCTTGCGCAGGTACACTTTCACGAGGCCGCCAGCAAAGTCGCCGGGCAGCTCGGGCGAGGGGTCTTTGAAGACCAAAACCCGGTCGATGAGCGAGCTGGGCACGATGTCGAACGAGAACGACTTGCGGTCCGTCTCCGAGCTGGGCGCCGTTACATCGTTGAGCCACACCGTATTGTAGCGGTCGCTAAGGCCGCGCACCTGGATGAAGCGGTTGTCGACAATCGTGACGCCCGGAATGCGGCGCACCACTTCGGCGGCGTCGCGGTCCTGGGTTTTCACAATCTGCTCCGACGAAATACCGCTCACGACCACGTTGGCCTGCCGGATTTCGTTGATAACCGACACCTCCGTGTTGGTGCGGCGCACGCCGCTCACGGTTACTTCGCCGAGCTGGGTGTTATCGGGCGAGAGCTGGCCGTTGAGGGTGGTGGTTTTGCCATCCGTTACCACCACGCCGGGCAGCGTCAGCGACTTGTAGGACACCGACGAGATGATGACCGTGTAGGTACCGGCCGGCACGCCCGTGAGCAGGTAGTGGCCGTTTTCGTCGGTGGGCGCGGCCAGCGTCGTGTTGTCGAGGCGCACCGTGCCGCCGATAATGGCTTCCTGGTTTTTGGCATCCTTGTAGGTGCCCTCGATGCGGCCGGTAGCCTGCGCCCAGGCGCTACTCACCGAGGCAACGCACAGCAGCAGCGCAAAAAGTACTTTGGTAAGGGTTTCTTGCATAACGGGTACAAAATTCCCAGGGGCCTGTTGCCACAAAATCACGGGTATGTTACCAAATGATTTTTTGGGGAGATACCGGCGAATGATAACCTAGCCGTAACACGGTGGCCGGCTGGGCCAACTGGCAGAACCTGCGGCGATAACGCACTACTGCCCGAGCTAATCGACCACGTTTTATTTCATAACAACCTCCTAATAGTACCGCAACAGACCGCCGGTAGCTTTGGCGCTTCACTTAAACTGCTGCTTTATGCGCCCAATTTTTCCGCCGCTCTTTTTATCCGCCGCGCTACTGCTGGGCCTGGCTACCGGGGCCGCCCAGGCCCAGACCATCAGCCGGCCGAGCGCCACGCTCACGGTGGCCGAAAACGCGGGTTCGGTAAGTATTCCGCTCAGCATTGCCAGCCCCGGCGCGGCGGCCAGCACCGTGCAGGTGGTGCTGCAAGCCTTCGGCACGGCCACGGCCGGGGCCGACTTCACGTATGCCAGCACCCAGACCGTAACCTTCCCAGCCGGCGCCACGGGCACCCAAACGCTCACCATTCCGCTAGTGGATGATGCCCTGACCGAGGAAACCGAGTACTTCGTGGTGCGCCTCCAAAACCCGACCAACGCCACGGTGTCGGCCACGGCCACCGACATTCTTATTTATATCCGCGACAACGACACGCCCGCCCCGACGCGGGCCGGCAACTTGTCGCTGAGCCTCTTGCAGAGCTACCAGAACGGCACGCCCTTCAGCGGCAATACGCAGCTCAACTCGGCTGAGATTGTAAGCTTCGATGCCAGCACCAAGCGCCTGTACGTGGCCAACTCGATTGGGAGCAAGCTCGATATTCTCAACCTCACCAACCCGGCCGCCATCACGGCGGTGGCGTCTATCAACATCAGCACCTACGGCGGCATCAATTCGGTGTACGCCCGCAACGGCCTCGTGGCCTGCGCCATCGAAAACACCAACCCGCAGCAAAACGGCAGCGTGGTGTTTTTTGACCAGAATGGCACTTTTCTCAAGCAAGTGGCCGTGGGCGCCCTGCCCGACATGGTGACCATGTCGCCCGATGGCCGCTACGTGCTTACGGCCAACGAGGGCGAGCCCAACGCCGCCTACACCACCGACCCCGAGGGCAGCGTGTCGGTTATTGATATTTCGGGCGGCATTGCGGGCCTTACCCAGGCCAACGTGACCACGGTAGGCTTTACGGGCTACAACGGCCAGGCCGCCACGCTGCGGGCGCAGGGCATCCGCATCTACGGCGGGCTGGCGGCCACGCCCTCGACCGTGGCGCAGGACCTGGAGCCCGAGTACGTGGCGGTGAGCGCCAACTCGCAAACGGCCTACATCAGCTTGCAGGAAAACAACGCCATCGCGGTGCTCGACCTCACGACCAAGCAGTTTACGGCCCTGCGCCCGGTGGGCTACAGCGACCTGAGCCAGCCCGGCCGCGGCCTCGATGCCTCGGACCAGACCACCGACGTACTCATCGCCAACTGGCCCGTCAAGGGCATGCGCCAGCCCGACGCCATTGCCACGTTTGAGGCAGGCGGCACGGCCTACCTCATCACGGCCAACGAGGGCGATGCCCGCGACTACAGCGCCTTTAGCGAGCAGGTGCGCCTCGGGGCCAGCGGTTACGCCCTCGATGCCACGGCTTTTCCGTATGCCAACCTCTTGAAAAACAACGCTGTGCTGGGCCGCCTCAACGTAACCAACAAGCTGGGCGACACCGATGGCGACGGCGATTTTGACGAGATTTATGCCTACGGTGGGCGCTCGTTCAGCATCTACAATGCCGCCACCGGCGCCGAAGTGCACGACAGCGGCAACCTGCTCGAGCGCGTAACGGCCACCGACGCCACCTTCGGCGCCCTCTTCAACGCCAGCAATACGTTTGGCGAGGTGCCCGTGCGCAAAAACCGCTCGGACGACAAAGGCCCCGAGCCCGAGGGCGTCACGACCGGCCGCATTGGCAACAACCTCTACGCCTTCGTGAGCCTGGAGCGCGTGGGCGGCGTCATGGCCTTCAACATTAATAACCCCGCCGCCCCGGTGCTGGAACTGTACCAAAACAACCGCACCGCCACCGGCACCGGCGACCTCGGCCCCGAGGGCATCGTGTTCATCGCGGCCGCCGACAGCCCCACCGGCCAGCCCCTGCTGGTTCTCGCTAATGAAGTAAGCAGCACCGTGGCCGTGTACAGCATTGCGCCCAGCACGCCCACCGCCACCCGCGCCGGGCAGGCCGCTGCGCCGCTGCTGGTGTACCCCAACCCCAGCCAGGGCGCGGCCGTGCGCCTCAGCCGGCCGGTTTCGGGCTTGCTCTGCGACCTCACCGGCCGCGCCGTGCGCCAACTCACCACCACCGACCACCTCGACACCACCGGCCTCGCGGCCGGCGTGTACGTGCTCCGCGCCGACGATGGCGCGGCTACCAAGCTAGTAGTGCGCTAGCCCAAAAGCCGCCTAACAGGGAGGGTAGCCATGGCTTAGCGTGGCTGCCCTCTTTTTTTTAATCTACTCGTCAGCCTAGCCGCACTGGCTAGCTGAGTGGCCCAGAAACGAAGAATGCCCGCCGGTAAGGGCGGGCATTCCAAGCTAAAGCGCTCCCTCCTGGGCTCGAACCAGGGACCCTCTGATTAACAGTCAGATGCTCTAACCGGCTGAGCTAAGGAAGCTTTATATCCCGAAACCGGCGCTTTCGGGCCACAAAGATAGGAAGACAGT
>JAKONR010000453.1 GCA_022701825.1 Hymenobacteraceae bacterium
CTGGCCTGCCCCGGCCACACGCCCACCCACGAGGTAGCCCGCCTCATGGCCCGCGCCCGCACGAGCTGTTATTTTATCCTGGATGAGGCCGAAAAGGCGGTAATTGGCTACGTCACCGACATCACGCTGCGCGACAAGGTAGTGGCCGGCCTCGGCGATGCCCGCCTGCCCATCAGCACGTTTCTCGACGCGCCTACCCGCTCGGTCAGTAGCGAAGCCTTTGTGTATGAGGCGCTCCTACTCATGTTTCGCACCAAGACGCGCTACCTGCTGGTAGAGCAAAATGGCAGCTATTTGGGCTTCATCAGCCGCAGCAAGCTGCTGGCCGAGCAGGCGCAGTCGCCGTTTTTATTCATTCAGGGGGTGCGGCAGGCGCAGTCGCTGCGCGAGCTGCGGCGCAACTGGCAGAAGGTGCCCGACATTGTGTTTCAGCTGCTCGACCGCGGCGTGAAGCCCGAAATCGTGAACCAGGTTATCACGACCGTGACCGACACCATCGCCCTGAAAGTCATTGAGGACGTAATAGCTGAGCTGGGGCCGCCGCCCGCCAAGTTCGTCTTTATCGTGCTGGGCTCGGAGGGCCGGCAAGAGCAAACGCTGCTCACCGACCAGGACAACGCCATCATCTACGAGGACAAGGCCAACGAGCACCGCGAGGAAGTGCGGGCGTATTTCCTGCACTTCGCCACCGAGGTCAGCGACCGCCTCAATGAAATCGGTTTCAGCTTTTGCGACGGCGGCTTCATGGCCAAAAACCCGAAGTGGACGCACTCGCTTTCGCACTGGAAACGCAACTACCAGGAGTGGCTGCACGAGTCGAACCCCGAAAACGTGATGCGCTTCGCGGCGTTTTTCGACATCCGCTTCCTATATGGCGAGGTGGGCATTCTGGACGAGCTGCACGAGTTTTTGGACCTGGAGCTGCAAAAGCCGCTCGACCGCTTTCTGCACTACATGGCCATCAACGCCTTGCAGTACGAGCCGCCGCTCACGTTTTTCAACAACATCCGCACCTTCGCGGTGGGCGACCAGCAGGTGATTAACCTCAAGAAAATTATGTCGCCCATCGTGGACCTGGTGCGCGTGTTTTCGCTCAAGCACCGCGTCTTCGCCACCAACACCGGGCAGCGCCTGGCCGCCCTGCGCCAGCTCGGCGTCTTCACCGAAAAGGACTACCAGGAGCTGCTGCAATCGTACTACTACCTCATGGGCATGCGCCTCAAAAAGCAGGCCGGCCAGATGATGCACGACAAGCTGCCGCCCGATAACTACCTCGACCCCAAGCAGCTGACGAAGGTAGAGCGCGTGACGCTGAAGGAGATATTTAAAGTCATCGCCGATTTTCAAGTGAAGATTAAGGTGAGTTTCGCCAAGCAGTTGTAGAACCATTTCACGGCTGTCATGCTGAGCGTAGCGAAGCATCTCTACCGCACCTTTGAAGGGCACTGCGACGGTGCGGTAGAGATACTTCGCTGCGCTCAGCATGACAGATGTAAAAAAAGCGCCCCGCCGGCACAAGCCAGCGGGGCGCTTTATCATTCAAAAACAAGCCAGTGCCTTACGACACTACCTGCTTCTTATCGTCCTCCTCGGGCTGGCCGCTGAGCACGCCTTTGGCTACTTTCACCACGTTATCGACGGTGAAGCCGAACTCTTTCATCAGGTAGTCGGCCGGAGCCGACTCGCCGAAGCGGTTCATGCTGATGCTCGCGCCCTCGTCAGTGGTGTACTTGCTCCAGCCGATGGGCGAGCCAGCTTCGATGCTCACGCGCTTGCGCACGCTGCGGGGCAGCACTTGCTCGCGGTAGGCTTTGTCCTGGTGCTCGAAGAGCTCCCACGACGGCATGCTCACCACGCGGGTGGCGGTGCCTTCGGCTTGCAGCACTTTTTGGGCCTCCAGGGCCAGGGTTACTTCCGAGCCGGTGCCGATGAGGATAAGCTCGGGCTTGCCGCCCTGGGCTTCGCTCAGCACGTAGGCACCTTTTTGCACGTTGCCGGCGGCTGGGGTCAGCACCGACTGGTCGAACGGGAGCCAGCCCTGGCGCGACAGGATGAGGCAAACCGGCGATTTGGGCGTGTTCATGGCGATGCGCCAGGCTTCGGTAGTTTCGTTGGCGTCGCCGGGGCGCAGCACCACGATGTTGGGCACGGTGCGCAGCGAGGTCACCTGCTCGATGGGCTGGTGCGTGGGGCCGTCTTCGCCTAGGCCGATGCTGTCGTGGGTGAACACGAAGGTAGCGGCCGATTCGGCCAGGGCCGTGAGGCGGATGGCACCGCGCATGTAGTCGCTGAACGTGAGGAACGTACCGCCGTAGGTGCGCAGGCCGGCGTGGTGGGCAATGCCGTTCATGATGCCGCCCATGGCGTGCTCGCGCACCCCAAACCAGATGTTCGAGCGCTCGTAGTGGCCGGGCTGGAACGAGTCGTCGCCCGACTTATCCATCTCGTTGGACGAGGCCAAATCGGCCGAGCCGCCGAACATGAACGGTACTGCTTTCTTAATGGCGTTCAGGGCCTTGCCCGAGGCCTGGCGGGTAGCCAGCTTGCCATCGGCGGGCGAGTACACGGGCAGGTCTTTGTCCCAGCCTTCGGGCAGCTTGCCATTGAAGGAGGTGTGGAACTGCTCGGCTTCGGCCTTAAACTCGCCTTCGTATTTCTTGAACTGCTCGTCCCACTCCCTCTGCAATTCGGCACCGCGCTGGCCGGGGCCTTTGAGGTGGTCGTACACTTCCTGGGGCACGTAGAACGACTCCTCGGGGTTCCAGCCAAAGAACTCCTTGGCTTTCTTCACGTTGTCGGGACCAAGCGGGCTGCCGTGGGCTTTGTTGGTGCCGGCCAGCGGCGAGCCAAAACCGATGATGGTCTTAATCGAGATAATCGACGGCTTGTCGGTTACGGCCTGCGCGGCCTTGATGGCGGCCTCGATTTCATCGACGCTGTTGCCGTCCTTCACCTGCGAGGTGTGCCAGCCGTAGGCGTCGAAGCGCTTCATCGGGTCTTCGGTGTAGGCGAGGCTGGTGGGGCCGTCGAGCGAGATGTCGTTGTCGTCGTAGAGCAGGATGAGCTTGCCGAGCTGCAAGTGGCCGGCCAGCGAGGCGGCCTCGGCGGCGATGCCTTCCATCAGGTCGCCGTCGCTCACGATGGCGTAGGTGTAGTGGTCCTGCACGCCCTCGTGGCCGGGCTTG
>JAKONR010000476.1 GCA_022701825.1 Hymenobacteraceae bacterium
GGCCGCAACCTGCCCGATGTGTACGTGGCCGCCTAGCCGTACCTTTACCTAATTATTACTCCTTGCCCCGGTGTCCCCCGCCGACTACTATTCTTTTGCCATGCATAATATTGTTCTCTTTGGCCCCCCCGGCGCGGGCAAAGGCACTCAGAGCCAAAAGCTTATCGCGCAATACAACCTCGTGCACCTGAGCACCGGCGACCTGCTCCGGGCCCAGATTGCCGAAGGTACCGAGCTGGGCCTGAAGGCCAAAAAGCTGATGGACGAAGGCCTGCTCGTGCCCGACGAGGTAGTTATCGGTATGATTGGCAATGCGTTGGAAAAGAACAAGCAGGCGGCTGGTTTCATCTTCGACGGCTTTCCGCGTACCGTGGCCCAGGCCGAAAGTCTCGACCAGCTGCTGGCGCAGCACGGCACCGCCGTGGCCTGCATGATTGCCCTCGAAGTAGGAGAGGAGGAGCTCGTAAAGCGCCTGCTGGAGCGCGGCAAAACCAGCGGCCGCCCCGACGACCAGGACGAAAGCAAAATCCGCCGCCGCGTGCAGGTATACAATACCGAAACCGCGCAAGTGGCTGGCTACTACGACAATCAGCACAAGTTTCATTCGCTCAATGGCATCGGCGACATTGAGCAGATTTTCACCCAAATCTGCACCATCATCGACCACAACGAGCCCGCCAAAACCGAAGCGCCCGCTGCCGCCATCCGCGAAGTGAAGGCGTAGGCAGGGCTTTGCCCAGTTATGAGTGGAGAGTTTTGAGTTATGAGTTTCGGGCCATAGCCTGAAATTCATAACTCATTTCTTTAGGGCGGTTTTCAGCCTGTTCAATTGATTGAATCGGTCTGTCATTGCGAGCGCAGCCAAGCAACTGCGTCTGTTCAGCTACGCCGCTCGGGTTCCGTTCTGGTGCGATTGCTTCGCTGCGCTCGCAATAACAGGCGGTTCCGGACGCAACTCATAACTCAAAACTCATAATTCAAAACTTCCAACGCCGTGGCTAACAACAATTTCATCGACTACGTAAAAATCACCTGCCGCTCGGGCAAGGGCGGCGCGGGCTCGCACCACTTCTTCCGGGCCAAGGGCCTGCCCAACGGCGGCCCCGACGGCGGCGATGGCGGCCGCGGCGGCCACATTATCCTGGAAGGCAGCTCGCAGCTCTGGACGCTGCTGCACCTGCAATACCGCAAGCACCTTTTTGCCCAGGATGGCGAGGGCGGCGGCCCCAACCTGCGCTCGGGCGCGCAGGGCGAAGATATCGTGATACAGGTGCCGCTCGGCACCGTAGCCCGCGACGCCGAAACCGGCGAAGTGAAGCTCGAAATTACCGAGGATGGCCAGCGCCTCATCCTCACGCCCGGCGGGCGCGGCGGCCTCGGCAACGACCACTTCAAAACCGCTACCAACCAGGCCCCGCAGTACGCGCAGCCCGGCGAGCCCGCCATCGAGGAGCAGGTAATTCTGGAGCTGAAGCTGCTGGCCGACGTGGGCCTCGTGGGCTTCCCTAATGCCGGCAAAAGCACCTTGCTATCAGTAGTTTCGGCTGCCAAGCCCAAGATTGCCGACTACGCTTTTACGACGCTGGTGCCCAACCTGGGCGTGGTAGCTTACCGCGATTTCAAGTCGTTCGTGATGGCCGATATTCCGGGCATCATCGAGGGCGCGGCCGAAGGCAAGGGCCTGGGTACGCGCTTTTTGCGCCACATCGAGCGCAACTCCATGCTGCTCTTCATGATTGCCAGCGATAGCCCCAGCATCGCCAATGAATACCGCGTGCTGCTAAACGAGCTGGAACAGCACAACCCCGAGCTGCTGGACAAGAAACGCATACTCGCCATCACCAAGGCCGACATGATAGACGAGGAGCTGGAGGCCATGCTCCTCTCCGAGCTACCTGCCGATTTGCCACCCACCGTAGTCATTTCCAGCCTCACGAACAAGAATATTCAGCGGCTCAAGGATATGATTTGGAGCGCGCTGCACGAATAAGGGTTATTCTTCATCTTGGCCATAAGTACTTTCGTAAATATCACTAAGTAGCTGCCCGTCAAATAGCCAGTATGGGCATGGCGCTACGCTGTACGAAATGCCCAAAGCCCTGCGAGTAGCTGCGGTCAATGACATTTCTTCTCCGTCAAAAGCTACTTTTTTGGCGCTTATAACTACCACTGTCGTCGGATTGGCTCTGCAGGTAAGAACAGTACCAGTTGGTATCTGCATTTCAACAAAATTTAACGGTGGGTTTTTCTTCTTACCTAGCTGAATACCAGCATCAACCTCTGATTTCTCTAGTGTTGTCGGTTGACTTTCTATCTCGGCGGTAGAGTCGTGAACATGTAGTAATTTAAGAATCACAATTGCTTGGGCTGCCTCAATAGTAAAAAATTCTCTTTTCGGATTGACTCTGTGAGGCGCGAATGCTAGATGTAGTGCTTTCTCAACTTCTTCAGAGTTTGGTACTTTACATACAAACTCCAACTTAAAGGGTACCGGTACGCCAGTAGTATACAATTGGTCAATGCGAGTTTTTGTATCGTCTTGGCTAGTGCGACCAATTTTTACCATGCCTGGCATTGCTGGATTAGTAAGGACGTAAACGACACTGAGTGGTCCCTGATTAGCGTAAGAATTCATTGAGCTTCTCTGAATTTATCCAAGCAAAAGTATCAATCCGTGCCAACTTGTCACCCTTCCCAGCTTTGGCAAACTCCTTGCGCCTGACGTGCCAGCCCTATGGCAACTCCCTTTTCTAGCCGATTCCGCCATTTTTTCCAGAAAATGACCGACGATAAACATATGAATCCTGACGAACAGCCCCTCGCCGACACTACCTCCGAGCACACCGCTGGCGAGCAAGATATTGCCACCGACGCCGCCACGCCCGAAGCCAGTGCCTCCGAAGGTGCCAGCCGCACCGAAACCGAGCTGGCCGACCTCAAAGACAAATATTTGCGCCTGGCTGCCGAGTTTGAAAACTACAAGCGCCGCACCGCTAAGGAGCGTTCCGACCTGTTCAAGACCGCCAATCAGGAGCTAATGGTAGCCCTGCTGCCGGTTATCGACGACTTCGACCGGGCGCGCCAGCATACGCAAGGCGCTACTGACCCCGCCGCGCTGCAAAATGCGCTCGATATTACCTACAACAAGCTCACCAAGACCTTGGAAAATAAGGGCTTGAGCCCGATGAATGCCAAGGGGGGCGACTTCGATGCTGAGCTGCACGAGGCCATCACCCAGATTCCGGCGCCGAGCGACGATTTGCGCGGCAAGATTGTGGACGAGATTGAGAAAGGCTATTATCTGGGCGACAAGGTGATTCGCCACGCCAAAGTAATTTTGGGTCAATAGTTTGATTACTACTGTCATGCTGAGTTTGCGAAGCATCTCGCGTGCTGCACTAACTTTCAGGTTTTTTGGTTAGTGCAGCACGCGAGATGCTTCGCAAGCTCAGCATGACAGACGTTTTTTTGATACAGCAATGGCAACCGTAAAGCGCGATTATTACGAAGTATTAGGGGTGGCAAAAAATGCGGAGGGCGACGTAATTAAGTCGGCCTACCGCAAGATGGCTATTAAGTACCACCCGGATAAAAACCCCGATGACCCCTCGGCTGAGGACAAGTTTAAGGAAGCTGCCGAGGCCTACGAGGTGCTGAGCGACAACGATAAGCGCGCGCGCTACGACCGCTTTGGCCACCAGGGCGTGGGCGGCAACGGCGGTGGTGGCCCCAATATGGAGGACATTTTCTCGCAGTTCGGCGATATTTTCGGCGGGGGCGGGGGCTTCGAAGGCTTTTTCGGTGGCGGCCAGCGCGGCGGCCGCCGCGTGAAGAAGGGCTCTAACCTGCGCATCAAGCTCAAGCTCGACCTGGAGGAAGTGGCCAATGGCGTGGAGAAGAAAATAAAAGTGAAACGCTACGTGGCCTGCCCGCCGTGCAGCGGCACCGGGGCCAAAAACGGTACCGAGCTCAAAACCTGCCCCACTTGCCAGGGCCAGGGCCAAACCAAAAAGGTGGTGAACACGATGCTCGGCCAGATGGTGAGCGCCAGCACTTGCCCCACCTGCCACGGCGAGGGCAAAACCATCTCGGCGACCTGCGACGCGTGCAAAGGGGAAGGCCGCCAATTGAACGAGGAAGTCATTCCGATTAATATTCCGGCCGGCGTAGCCAATGATATGCAGCTGAGCATGAGCGGCAAAGGCAACTTCCCGGAGCGCGGTGGCGTACCCGGCGACCTGCTCATTCAGATTGAGGAGGAGCCGCATGAATTCCTCAAGCGCGATGGCAACAATATCATGTTTGAGCAGTACATCAGCTTCGTGGATGCCGCCCTGGGTACCAACCTGGAGGTGCCAACCATCGAAGGCAAGGTGAAAATCAAGGTCGATGCGGGCACCCAGCCCGGCAAAATCCTGCGCCTGCGCGGCAAAGGTATCAAGGACCTGAACGGCTACGGCCGCGGCGACCAGCTCATTCACCTCAACGTGTGGACGCCCAAAAACGTGAGCAGCCAGGAGCGCGAGCTACTGGAGAAGCTGCGCGACTCGGATAATTTTACGCCGCACCCCGGCAAGAACGAAAAGGGCTTCTTCGAGAAAGTCAAAGAATACTTTCAATAAGCAGCGACTAAACGAGATTCGCTCGCGCTTCCACTAATAGAAAGCCCCACTTGGCCAGCGGCCGGGTGGGGCTTTCTGCGTCTGGTCGTATTGCTGGTATCGTGGGTTGAGATTAACGCGGTGAACAACGAAATCTTAATTTGCAACAAAGATGCAATAATGATGACCTTTGCAGCTCAGGTCGTGTAAATTTTACCTGTGACCCGTACCTCTTTTTCACGAAGTGCATATGATACAATTTTTTCGCGTTGAGTTCGTCAGCCGTTGCGCACGGTGGGGTTTGGGCATAGCCTTGCTGCTGGGTAGCAGTGAAGTCAGCGCTCAGTCGGTGGCGGGCTACCAGTTTTCGGCCTCGGCGGGCACCTTTACGCCGCTTGTCGGGGGCACGGCGGTGCCGGCTATCATTTTCAATAATGCCAGCTCGGGCAGCTTGCCCATTGGGTTTTCGTTTCCGTTTGCGGGGGCTGCCTACACGAGTTTTCGGGTGTCGTCTAACGGGCTGCTCGGTTTCGGCAGCGCCCTCTCGACGGTGGGCGAGGAGCTGAGCAACACCATGACCAGCCCCCGCCTCACGGGTACCAGCCTGCCCGTATTAGCGCCTTTCTGGACTGATTTGGC
Source organism: Hymenobacteraceae bacterium (assembly GCA_022701825.1). GTDB lineage: Bacteria > Bacteroidota > Bacteroidia > Cytophagales > Hymenobacteraceae > Hymenobacter. Next base: position 5,241 of record JAKONR010000476.1, read on the forward strand.
GGGTTTTGCGGGGGCGGGCGCTACGGCGCAGTACGCTACTACCGGCACCGCGCCCAGCCGGGTGCTGACTATGCAATGGCTTGACTTTTATGATGTGAATGGCGAGGTGACAGCCTACGTCTCCTTTCAGGTGAAGCTCTACGAAACCAACGGCCGCATCGAATACGTGTACCGCAAGGGCCCGCCCGGCGAAGCCAACGATGCCACCATTGGCCTGAAAGGGGCTGATGGCAGCTTTCAGGCCCTAACGAGCGCCGGCGCCGCGCCCAGCGTGTCGGCCACCGTATCGACCGACCGGCTGCCGCGCCCCGCCACCGGGCAGGTATACGCCTTTACACCCGCCGCCGCCCCGCTGGCGGCCAAATCGGGGCTAGCAGCTGCGGCGGTGGAGCTGTTTCCTAACCCCGCGCAACAGTGTTTCACGGTGCGGGTGCCGGCCGTGGCGGGGGTGCCCACGGTGCAGGCCGAGTTGCTCAGTAGCCTCGGCCAGGTAGTGCGCCGCCAGGCGGTAGCGCTGCCCGCCGCCGGGGCCGAGTTTACGGTGCCTACCGCCGACCTCGCGGCCGGGCTATATAGCCTGCGCCTGCTCGCCGGCCCGGCCACCCTGACCCGGCGCGTGGTAGTGCGCTAGCCCGCGCCGGGTCAGCGTACTTTGCCGAAAAGCGGCCCTGCTAACCAGCGAGGCCGCTTTTTTGTGCGCCGTGAGTGCTACCCACGCGCTCAAAATAAAGTTGCCGACGGCCTGTAATAGCCCACATTCGGCGGCGATATACTTTTCCGAAACCACTACCCCGCATGGCTACTGCCCCTTCTGCCGACTTTTTGGCTGCGCTGCACGAGTACCAGCCGCTGGTGCGGCGCGTGTGCCGGCTCTACTGCCAGGATGCCGACGACCGACAGGACTTATTTCAAGAGATAGTCTTGCAGCTGTGGCGTGCCTGGCCGCGCTACGTGCCGCAGCCCGATGCCAAACTCAGCACCTGGCTCTACCGCATTGCCCTGAATGTGGCCATCTCCAACCTGCGGCAGCGCACCCGCCGCCCGGCCTCGGTAGACGTGGAAGGCGAAGCCTGGCACCTGGCCCAGCCCGTGGAAAGCAGCGCCTATGAGCCCGAGGAAACGGCCGCCTTATACACGGCCATCAACCGGCTCTCCGACGTGGACAAGGCCTTCGTGCTGCTGTACCTGGAAGACCGGCCCTACGACGAAATGGCCGACATTTTGGGCATCACCCAAAACAACGTGCGGGTGAAAATGCACCGCGTGCAGGAAAAGCTGCGCAAACAACTGGTTCGGGCTTAATCTTTTAATCAGCGATATTTTATGGAACTCGACGACCTGCGCCGCCAGTGGCAGCAGCCCGAGCTGGCGGCTACCCCGGCGCTCACGCCTACCGAACTGACCCGGCTGGTAGCCCGGCAGTCGGGCAGCATCCTGGAGCAGCTGCGCCGCAATGCCAGCCGCGAGCTGGGCCTCAACTACCTGCTGGTGCTGGGTACGCTGGGGGTGATGGTGGGCACCTCGCAGCTGTGGCTGCGGCTGCTGGCCGGCATGATGGGGCTACTTGGGCTGGTGTGCATCTACTACTTCCACCGCAAGCTGGGCTTGTTGCGTAGCATGACCGACCCGGCCGGGCACCTGCGGGCGCATTTGGTTCGCATCACCGAGGGGCTGCGCACGCTCATCCGGTTCTACTACCGCCTCACGCTGTGGACGGGGCCCTGGACGATGCTGCTCATGCTGGGCTTTTACCTGGGCAAGGAATTGCACCGGGCCGCCGGGCCGCGCTGGCTACTGGTGGGCATCGTGGCCGGCCTGGCGCTGGTAATCGGGGCCTTGTGCCAGGTCGCGATAATCCGCTTTACCCGCTGGTACTTGCAACGCCTCTACGGCCAGCACCTCGACCGGCTCGAAGGCCAGCTGCGCGAGCTGGACGAGCCAGTAGAAATCGGTAAGTAGCGCTTATTCGGAATAAAAACTGTCATGCTGAGCGCAGCGAAGCATGACGGTTGTACCCACTCAGTCTCGTTTTTTACCGCTTGGGGTCGGCCCGGTGCCGTTTGAAGCCCGACTATTGCCAGCCAGCGCGCGCGGCGGCTACTTTTACCTCCCGACTACCAACTCACCTTTTCTCATGCAAAAAACTACTGCGGCGCCCATCCTGGAGGTACGCGACGTGCGCAAGCACTACGCCCAGCACACGGCTCTCGACGGCGTGAGCCTGGCCGTGCCCGAGCAAAGCATTTTTGGCCTGCTCGGGCCCAATGGCGCGGGCAAAACCTCGCTCATCCGCATCATCACCCAGATAACCGGGGCCGACTCGGGCGAGGTGCTTTTCAGGGGCGAAAAGCTGAACCCCAGCCACATCGGCCAGATTGGCTACCTGCCCGAGGAGCGCGGCCTCTACAAAAAAATGAAGGTGGGCGAGCAGCTGCTCTACCTGGCGCAGCTCCGCGACCTGAGCCGCGCCGACGCCGTGCAGCGCATCAAAAAGTGGCTCGACCGGCTGGAGCTCAAGCCCTGGGCCGATAAAAACGTGGAAGACCTCTCAAAGGGGATGCAGCAAAAAGTGCAGTTCATCGCCACCGTGCTGCACGAGCCCAAGCTGATAATCTTGGACGAGCCGTTTTCGGGCTTCGACCCCATCAATGCTAATCTCATCAAAGACGAGATTTTGGCCCTGCGTGACCAGGGCGCGACTATCATTTTCTCGACGCACCGCATGGAGTCGGTGGAGGAGCTGTGCGATAGCATTGCGCTCATCAATAAGTCGCGCAAGGTGCTCGACGGGCCCGTTACGGCCATCAAAAACCAGTTCAAAACCAACACCTACGAGCTGGAGGGCAAGGGCCGCCTCATGCTCACGCACCCCGATTTTGAGGTGCTGGAGCAAAAAGAGCGCGAAAACGGCCACGTATTCGTGCGGGTGCAGCTGCACGCCGGCGCCACCCCCAACGACCTGCTGCGCTTCGTGCTAACGCAAATCGAGGTGCAGGCTTTCCGCGAGCGGATTCCGAGCATCAACGAAATTTTTATCCGGCGCGTGGGCGAAACCATGCCGGGCAGTCTGGTCGAAAACGTCAACGCTTAATCGGGGCCGCGCCCTACTGTTATGAATAAAATCTGGCTCATTATCCAGCGCGAGTACCTCACCCGCGTGCGCAAAAAAAGCTTCCTCGTGATTTCGCTGCTGGCCCCGCTGCTGGTGGCCCTCACCACGGTCGGCATCGCCAAATTCAGCTCGTCGTCGGAGGCCGACGTGGTGGCCGTGCACGACGAGAGCGGCCTCGGCCTGGCTTCCCGCTTGCAGGACACCGACGAACTGCACTTTGTGCCCGCCGCGCCCGGCCCGCTGGCCACGGCGCAGACCGCCTTCACCAAAGCCAAGCCCAAGCAGGAGGCCCTGCTGCACATTCCGGCCGGTTTCACGCTCGATAGTATGCAGGGTATTCAGGTGCTGGGCAAGGGCAACGTGGCCCTCAAGCGCCAGCTCAACATCCGCAAAGCGGTAACCAAAGCGGTGAGCGAGCTGAAGATGGCCCGCTCGGGCATCAAGCAAGAAACCATCGACAACCTGCAAGCCAAGGTGGAGCTGTCGGCCATCAACCTCGATGAGGTGGGCGGCCAGCGCAACGACGCGGGCACCACCACGGGCATCGCCTACGTGCTGTCCATCTTGGTGTACATGTTCATTTTCATCTACGGCGTGCAGGTGATGCGCGGCGTGAGCGAGGAAAAATCGAACCGCATCATGGAAGTCATGATTTCGTCGGTAAAGCCGTTTCAGCTCATGATGGGCAAGATTTTGGGCATCGCGGGCGTGGTGCTCACGCAGTTTGCCCTGTGGCTGGTGCTCTCGTGGGGCATCACCACGGTGGTAGCACCCCTGCTGCTGAAAGACG
>JAKONR010000496.1 GCA_022701825.1 Hymenobacteraceae bacterium
AGGTTCGGGCCTGTTTTTCAGGCTACTTAACCAGCGTTTTGCTCAGGTGGCAAACCGTGTGCGCATCGCGCTCAAAAAACTCGACCTGGTCCATTATGCGCGATACCAGTGCCATGCCCATGCCGCCCTTGCGCCCCTGCCGAATGTATTCGCGCAGGTCAGGATTTGGGGCCACGACGCTGGGAGAAAAAATGGTATTGCCGTAATCTTCAATCTCCACATCGAGGCGCTGCTCGATGAGGGCTAGCTGCAAGTCCAGAAACTGGTTGGCGTCTTCGCCGTTGGCGTGGATGATGAAGTTGGCAACTACCTCATCCACTGCCAGTACTACTTGGTTTACCAGCACCTCGCTGCCGTGGCCCGCCAGCAAAAAATCGCGCACGAAGTCGCGTACCTGTTGTAGGTTCTGCCGCGAGCACTGAATGCGAAGATGGCTGGTCATGGAAAAGAATTATGAATTATGAGTTATGAATTATGATTTGAAACTACCCGGCGGGCAAGCTCCTAACTCATAGCTCATAATTCACAATTAAACTAAGCGGCTTGAGCTTCTTGCTCGGTAGGTACGATATTCATCAGCGAATCGAGGCCCAGGATTTCAAATACGTTGAATACTTTTTCCTGCATGTTGAAGAAAACCAGCTTCACGTCGGAATCCTGCAAGCGCTGCAAGTGGGAGATGAATACGCCCAGGCCAGCCGAGGAGATATAGCTTAGGCGCTGGCAATCAATAAGTACTTTACGGTAATTTACTATTTCCGGTTTGTTGAGCTCAGCATCAAGCACAACGGCGGAGGAGGCGTCAAGCTCGCCATCGAGGACGAGCGTGAGCGTATCGGCGGCAGGATGTGGGGTTACTTTCATAGTAGGGGCCATACGTAGGGCTAGGCGTGGGGTTGGGCTGCCTTGAATTTGATGACCAGCAGCGTCTGGTCATCGTGCAGCGGCTGGCCCCGGCTAAACTCCTGCACGTCGTGGCGCAGCTCCTCGTTAATCTCGGCGGCGGTCTGATAAAAGCAGCGCTCTAGCATCTGGCGCAGGCGCTCTTCGCCGTACTCATTGCCCTCGCCATCGCGGGCTTCCACGATGCCGTCGGTATAAATAACCATCACGTCGCCGGGGTTATAGTCCCAAAACTGCGTTTTGACGTGTTTTTCGTACCCCGCATTACGGATAATGCCTAGCCCCAGCCCCTCGGTGCGGAAGTAGCTGACCTCCTCCTGGATGGAGTGGTAGTAGAGCGTGTGGCAGTGCCCGGCGCGGGCAAAGCTAAAGCCTCCGGCTTGGTAGTCGATGAGATAAAAAGCCGCCGTGATGAACGACGAGCGCTCTAGGCAGTGCGTCAGGGCCTCGTTGGCCTGCACCATAAAGCGGTGCGGGTCGGGGTAACGGTCGCGCTCCTTTTTGGCCAGCGGGTTGGCCTGCATCAGGGCGTGGAAAATACCCTTCATTTGGGCGGTGTGGAAGGCAGCCGTGACGCCTTTGCCCGACACGTCTCCGATGAGTACGGCCAGCTTTTGCCCCGGCAGGTGCAAAAAATCGTAGAAATCGCCGCCTACCTCCTTGGCCGCCTGGGCGTAGGTCGCTACCTCAAACCAGTCGTCGGTAGGCAGCTGGCGCGGAATGAGGCGCTCCTGCACCAGGGCCGCGATGCGCAGCTCGTCCTGGGTGCGTTGGTTATTAAGGGCTTCCTGAGCTAGCTGTAGGTTTTCGAAGCTCAGCACCGTTTGGGCCGTAAAAGCGTGTAGTATACTAAGTACTTCGGAGTCAAAATTGTACGACTCGTGGCTGAGGAGCACCAGCGTGCCGTAATTATGCACCTTATTGCGCAGCGGCAGCACTACTATCGAGTTATAGTCGGGTAGCAGGGTACCGAAGCGCGGCGAGCGGCTGAGGTCACTCTCTACCAGCTCGGGCAGGTAGCTGCTGCCCGGCGGCGGCACCAGCACCGAGCCAAGGGCCGCAAAATCGGCCGCCGTGAGCTGGTACTGCAAGGCCACGGTAAGCGCGCCGTGATTGTCGCCACTGGGCGGCGGCAGCAAGGCAGCGGCATCGGCCTTGCCCGTCTGAATGGCCGAGCTAAACAGAATCTTGTAAATCTCCGATATGGACTGGCCGCGCTGAATAATCTGGCTGAGTTGCTGCAAGCTCATGATTTCGGCCCGCCGCTCCTCAAATACCTTGGCCACGGGCAGGTTGAAGAGGGTAATCAGCAGCCCCGCCAGCGCGTAGAAGGTGGCAAAAAAAGAGTTGAAAACCAGAAACGACGACTGCGTAGCCGGCGCCAGCAATATGGGGTCGGTTTGGGCGCCGCGCAAGTACAGCAGAAAGCAGACGGTGAAGCCCAGCACGCCCAGCTGCATCAGGATGGCCTGCCATTTTTCCCTGAGCGTCAGATACGCTATCCAGCGCTGGTGGCCGCTGAGGTAAATGCCAAACAAGCCCAGCGCGATGCCGCTGCCCAGGCGCACGCCCTGCGGAATTTTCCAAGTAAAAAGCTGGAGCAGCAGCACCAGGCCCAGCAGCACCTCAAATACCGTCCACTCGCGGCGCAGCTTGGCCCCACCCCGAAAGTTGACCAGCGAGCGCCAGGTGTACATGGTTTGGGCCAGCAGAATCATGAACAGCGCCAGCGCCACCGTGTACACCACGGCCGTGGTGGTGTCGCCGGGCAGGGGCAGCGTGTGGTGGCTGGTCAGCTGCTCGATGCCGACGAGCGCGCCCAGGCCAAGCGTGAGGCCTAGCCCGCGCAGAAAAAGCCGCCGCAGCAGCCCAATAAAATTTTGGCCAGCCAGCGGCTCGGGTTGCAGGCGGGCGTAAATAAATACCGAGGCCGCAAAGCCGCCCTGGGCCAGCAGCAGCAACCAGCGCGGCCAATTGGCCGGCAGGCCCGGCAAGGGCTGGCCCTGGCTAAGAGTACTCAGCAATAGCACTAACCAGCATAAACCGGCCGAGGCTAAAAACCAAGCAGAAAGGCGAACTTTGGGCATAAGCAACGTAAGGTAAACCCCGTCGGCGCACAAGTCCTATTCCTTCTCCACTTGGCCGTTGGAAGGGCAAAAATAAGTCGGCCTGCCCCACAATCGGGCGTAGGCGGCCATTTGGCCGCCTACGCCCGGGCTTAGCGGCTCGAATAATTGGGCGCTTCGCGGGTAATCTGCACGTCGTGCGGGTGGCTCTCGCGCAGGCCGGCTCCCGTAATGCGCACAAACTGCGCGGCTTGCAGCGCCGCCAGGTCGGCCGCGCCCACGTAGCCCATGCCGGCGCGCAGGCCGCCCGCCATTTGGTAGAGCACCTCGTTTACCGCGCCTTTGAAAGGCACGCGGCCCACGATGCCCTCGGGCACGAGCTTCTTCACGTCGTCTTCGGCATCCTGAAAGTAGCGGTCTTTCGAGCCGTCTTCCATGGCCTCGACCGAGCCCATGCCGCGGTAGTTTTTGTACTTGCGGCCTTCATAAATAATAAGCTCGCCCGGCGACTCGTCGGTGCCCGCCAGCAGCGAGCCCACCATGACGGCGGCGGCCCCGCCAGCCAAGGCCTTCACGATATCGCCCGAGAACTTGATGCCGCCATCAGCTACCACGGTGGCATCGGTGCCAGCTACACCTTTGGCGGCTTCGAGCACGGCCGAAAGCTGCGGCACCCCAATACCCGCGATGATGCGCGTGGTGCAGATGGAGCCGGGGCCTACGCCCACTTTTACCACATCGGCCCCGGCGTCGGCCAGGGCGCGGGCGCCGGCGGCGGTGGCCACGTTGCCAGCCATCACGTCGAGGCCGGGGTACTGCTGCTTGATGAGGCGCACGGCGTCGAGCACGCCCTTGCTGTGGCCGTGGGCGGTGTCGATGCTGATGATGTCCACACCGGCTTCCACGAGGGCGGCCACGCGCTGGGTGAGGTCGGCCGTGACGCCCACGGCGGCACCGGCCAGCAGACGGCCCTGGGCGTCTTTGCTGGCGTAAGGCGCGCGGCGGCGCTTGCGGATGTCCTTGTAGGTCATGAGGCCGGTGAGGCGGCCGTCGGCATCTACCAGGGGCAGCTTGTCCACCTTGCGGTCTTGCAGCATTTCTTCGGCCACCTGGTGGTCGGTGCCGGCGGGGGCCGTTACGAGGCGCGCGAGCGGGGCCATTACGCTGGTCACGAGCGGCGTGAAGTCGCGCTCGAAGCGCAAATCGCGGCTCGTGATGAGGCCTACCAGGCGGCCGTCGCTTTCCACAATCGGCACGCCCCCGATTTTGTGCTTGCGCATCAGCTGGTGGGCATCGGCCAGGGTGGCGGTGGGCGGCAAGGTGAAGGGGTCGAGAATAACCGCCGACTCGGAGCGCTTGACGCGGCGCACCTGGTCGGCCTGGGCCT
>JAKONR010000502.1 GCA_022701825.1 Hymenobacteraceae bacterium
CCGAGTCGCCGCCGCCCGCAATCACGATTTTCTTGTCGCGGAAGTGCTCGGGGTCGCGCACCATGTAGTGCACGCCTTTGCCGCCCTCAAAGCGCTCCAGGTTTTCGACGGCCGGCTTGCGCGGCTCGAACGAGCCCAGGCCGCCCGCGATAGCCACGGCTTTGCACTGAATTTCGGTGCCGTCGGTGGTGTAGAGTTGAAACGAGCCATCGTCCAGCTTGGCGAAGCGCTCGACGCGCTCGCCCAGCGTGAAGGTGGGGTGGAAGGGCTCGATTTGCTTCATCAGATTATCGACCAGGTCGCCAGCCAGCACCTCGGGAAAGCCCGGAATGTCGTAAATCGGCTTCTTGGGGTAGATTTCGGTGAGCTGCCCGCCGGGCTGCGGCAGGGCGTCTACCACGTGGCAGCGCAGCTTCAAAAGTCCGGCTTCGAACACGGCAAACAAGCCCACGGGGCCGGCGCCGATGATGCAGATATCCGTCGAAATTATCTCGGGCATTACAGGAAATTTAAGTATTTAGAATGAGTACAAAGATACGGCCGCAGGCCCGGAAAACGGTGGACAATACGGGTTTTTGGGGCGCGGGTAGCGGCATTGGCCCGGTTTTAGTTTTGGGCCGGAAAGTAGCATAAGCTTTAGCTTGCGGATTCGTTTGGACGGGGCTCGCCGCCCGTTCGCAAGCTAAAGCTTACGCTACCTTACCCTCAGCATCTATGTCCAGTTCTTCTACCGCCGCGCGCCTCGCCGCGCTCTCACTTCTCGCCGCCTCGGCCGCCTGCACGGCCCCGCGCAACATCACGACTTCGGGCAAAGTGACGCCCCAGGGCGAGTTTCGGGTGGCCTACAACCAGAGCTTCAACGTGGCCACCGCGCCGCTCGCCAAAGCGGGCTCGGCCGTGAAAAGCGCCGCCAGCCAGCTCGGCACCCAGGCCGCCGAAGGCCAAAAGGTCAACTATTCCGACGCCGTGAGCCAGGTGCAAACCGCCGCCCTCGCCTACCTCGTCGACCCGGTGCAGCCGGCCTCCGACCTCAGCATCCGCTACGGCATCGTGCCGCGCCTCGATGCGGGCTATAAGTATGCCTTCGGCTCGCACGTGTTCGACGCGGCCTACCAGCTGCTCGGCCCCACCGGCTCGGTCGAAAATCCCGCGCGCGGCGCGGCCGGCGGCACCACCTACGCCAGCATCGGGCTGCAATACGCCATTCAGCGCGCGGGCCTGCCTAAAACTCCTTTTCTCACCGACCTCAACAATTTGCTGGGCCTCTCGGCCACCCGCCACGACCTTATTATTCCGCTCACCGTCAGCCAGTCGCTGGGCGCGGAGGAGAGCATCGGGGCCATCAGCTACGGCGCGGTGTATGCCCACTCGTGGGTGAGCTACGGCTTCCGGCCCAGTAACCTCTACAACCGCGCCGGCACGGCCGTGCTGCCCACGCTGGAGGGCCAAAGTGGCAACTTCTCGTCCTACGGCCTGTTTTTCAACGCCAAAATCGGCTACAAATACGTGTACATCGTGCCCGCCCTCAGCTTCTACTACCAGAACTACGGCACCTTCACGCTGCTCGACGGCAGCAGCACCTCGTTTAGCGGCGCTACGTTCATTCCGTCGCTGGGTGTGCAGTTTCGCATCCCGAGCTTTAAGTAAAACGGAGTAGCACTCCGTTTTGCCGCGCCAGCGGCAAGCGGCGCGGGGCGAGCTTTTCTAGCGCAACTTGGCGCTGACGCGCCAGAACAGAGTGGCACTCCGTTCTACAGCCGGGCCGGAACTTCGGGCCACGCCGCCGTGTATGGGCTGTCGTTGACCTACTTATCGTAGCTTGCCGCCCGCCGATGAAGTATTTTTTACTCTTGCTACTAACTGCGCTGCTGGTTGGGCGCGGGCAGGTGGGCCAGGCCGGCCCGCCGCCCGCGCCCGGCCGGCAGCTGCCATTTACGGTGTACGTGTTTCTGGCCGAAAGCTGCCCCATCAGCCAGCAGGCCACGCTGCCCCTGCGCGAGCTGCACTCCAAGTACGCGGCGCGGGGCGTGCGCTTCGTGGGCGTGTTTCCGGGCGGCACGGCCACGGCCGCGTCGGTGGCCGGGTTTAAGGGCAAGTACGCCGTGCCGTTTGCCTTGCAGCTTGACCCAGGCCAAAAGCTAACGCACCGTTTTAGGGCCACGACCACGCCCGAGGCGCTGGTAGTGGCGGCCGATGGCCGGGTTTTGTACCAAGGCCGGCTCGATGACCGGTACGCCGCGCTGGGCGAGCGCCGCAGCCTCAGCCAGCACCACGAGCTGGCCGAGGCGCTGGCCGACCTAGCGGCCGGCCGGCCGGTGGCCGTGCCGCGCACCGAGGCCGTGGGCTGCTTCATTGAAAAATAGTGTTTTAAGTCTATATTCGCTCAAAATCTGACAATTACGCTATGCAAAAACAGCTTCTCTTCTTATTGGCAGCTTTGTCGCTGGCTTTGTCGGGCCAGGCCCAAACCACGCCTACTTTCAGCGAGCACATCGCGCCGCTCATCTACAACCACTGCGCACGCTGCCACCGGCCGGGCGAGGTCGCGCCGTTTTCGCTGCTGAGCTATCAGGATGTATCGAGCCGGGGCCTCACCATCAAGGCCGTGACGGGCTCGGGCTACATGCCGCCCTGGAAGCCCGACCCCAACTACCGCCACTACCTCGACGAGAACGTACTGAGCACCAGTGAAGTCGCGCTTATCAAAAACTGGGTCGATGGCGGGATGCCGCAGGGCAACCCCGCGCTGGCCCCGCCCGTGCCCACGTTTCCGGCCGGCTCGCAGCTCGGCACGCCCGACCTGGTGGTGCCAATGGCGCAGAAATTCACCATCCCCGGCAACAACCAGGATTTGTACCGGGTCTTCGTGCTGCCCGTAACCTTGCCCGCCGATAAAGACGTGGCGGCCATTGAGTTCCGGGCCGGCAACAAGAGCCTGGTGCACCACTCCATCATCGGGCTCGATACTACCAACCAGGGCGCGGCGCTCGACGCGGCATCCCCCGGTTACGGCTACACCAGCTTTGGCGGGTTTGGGTTTACGACCGTGGAAGACAATTTTGCGGGCTGGGTGCCGGGCGCGCAGGCGCGCTTCTACCCCACCGGGCTGGGCAAAAAACTCTACAAAAACGCCCGCCTGCTGGTGCAGGTGCACTACGGCCCCACCAGCGTGGCCCAGACCGATTCGTCGGTGCTCAATATTTTCTACAGCCGCCAGCCGGTAGCGCGCTACGTGCAGACGCTGCCCGCCATTTCGCCCTGGACCGGCCTCACCAACGGGCCGTTCGTGATTCCGGCCAATCAGGTCAAGACCTTTCGTTTCAGCCTGGTGGTGCCGCAAAACGTGAGCGCGCTCTCGGTGCTGCCGCACTCGCACCTGCTGGCCAAGAAGTGGAAAATCTGGGCCGTGAAACCCAACGGCGACACCATTAAGCTGGCCAAAATCGACTCCTGGAACTTCCGCTGGCAGGGCAACTACCGCTTCCTGAACATGCAAAAAATACCGGCCGGCGCCCGCCTCGAAGCCGACGTAACCTACGACAACACCGCCAATAACCCGCGCCAGCCCAACTCGCCGCCCCAAACCGTGCAGTGGGGCGAAAACACCACCGACGAGATGCTACTCGGCTACTTCGACATCGTGCCCTACCTGCCCGGCGACGAAAGCGTGGCGCTGGCCACCCGCGCCGTGGTGCCCGTGGGCGCCGCGGCCGATGACGACTTCCTCCTCCACCCCAACCCCGCCGAGCTAGGCTCGGCCACCGCCAGCTTCACGCTCCAAAAAGCCGGCCCCGTGAGCCTGCGCCTGCTCGACCAAAACGGCCGCCTGGTGCGACAAATGCTTACGAACCAGACGCAACCGGCCGGCCCGCGCCAGGTGCCGCTGCCCCTGCAAGAGCTGGCCGCCGGCCTCTACCTGGTGCAGCTGGAGGCCGAGGGGCGCGTGCGCGTAGGCAAACTGCTGGTACAGTAAGTGGCAGGGTAAGAAGGCAATAGTTAATAGAAGACGTCTGTCCTTGCGAGCGTAGCGAAGCAATTGCACCTGTTGAGTCGCACCATCGGGGTTCCGTTCGGGTGCGATTGCTTCGTCGTTCCCCCTCGCAATGACAGACGTTTTCAAGTAACTCCTACCCTTACCCCTACTCCTTCACCAGCTTCAAGGTGCTGCGCTGCGCGCCCTGCTGCACGCGCACCAGGTACACGCCGGTGGCCAGCGGGCCGGCCGCCGCCAGCGGCAGCGTGGTGGTGCCGGCGGGCAGCACTATTTCCTGGCTGGCCAGGGTGCGGCCGAGAGCGTCGAGCAGCTGCCAGCGGGCGGGGCCGGGCGCGGTGGTGCGGATGAGCAGGCCGGGCGCTTCGCCGCCGCGGGCGGGGTTGGGGTGGAGCTGGGCGGCAAAATCGGCCAGGCCGGCCACCCGTACGGCGCGCACCGGCGAGTAGCTGGCCGTCCCGTCGAGGTCTACCTGGCGCAGGCGGTAATACACCGGGTCGGCGGCGTAGCGGGCAATGGCCGGGTCGGTGAGCTGGTAGCTGTGGGCCTGGGCCGTAGTGCCATGCCCCGCCACCCTGCCGATGCGCCGAAACTGCTGCCCGTCGGCGCTGGCTTCCACCTCAAAGTGGTCGTTGTTGCGCTCCGAGGCGGTGGTCCATTTCAACAGGGCATCGGCCCCCAGCGGCTCGGCCGTGAAGCTGGTGAGCACCACCGGCAGCGGCGCATTGGTGCCGCTCACGGTGAGCGTGCCCAGCTGCGCCGCGCTGCCCGCCAGCGTGCGGATGTACGTGCCGGGGTCGATGCGGGGGCTGGCCGGCGGCCCCTGGGCCGCCCAGGGGCCGGTAGCCTGGTCGGCGCGCCAGAGCTGGGCGGGCGCGGCGGGGTTGAGGCCGTTGTCGTCGTCGCTGACCCAGCTCAGGGCCACGGCGGCGGGATTGGCAGGGTTCAGGGGCAGCTCGGTTATCACCTGCCACACCCGGTCGATGCCTTTGTTGGCGCCACTCGGGTTTTGGCCGTAGCTGGTACCGGCCAGTTGCAGGCCGGCGGTGCGGGTTGCGGTTACGCCGCCCAGGTTTTGGCCGTTGGGGTTCAGGGTCAGGCCGTTGGTAAAATCTACCGCGGTAGCGCCGCTCACGGCGGCCCGCGCCACTTGCAGGCGGCCTTGCACGTAGCTGCCGGGGCCCTCGCCCGCTACCTGCCCGCCGGCGGGCAGCGCCAGCGTAAACACGGGGCCGCCCGCGCTGCCCTGGGTGCGCAGTAGGCCCTGGCCCAGCGTCAGCAGGCTGCTCACCGTGAGGTTGGCGGGGAGGAAGACGCGGTTGCTGCCCACCGCGCCAGTATTGGCCACGGTGAGGCTGGCCACGCTGGCCGTGCCGGGCGCAAAGGTCTGGTCCTGGCTGCCGCCAAACAGTAGCGTGCCCGCCGAGGCCAGGGTGCCGGCATTGGTAAAGTCGCCGGTGAGCTGCACCGTGCCGGTGTTAGTAAGGGTAGCGCCGCTGGCGTTTTGCAGCCCGCCCTCCACGTAGAGCACCGCCCCGCTTTGCACGGTAAGGGCGGCGCCGCTGGTAGCGGTCAGGGTTTGGGCGGCGGCGGGGGCGGCCAGCAGGGCCAGCCCCAGCAACGCTGGGCAGCATTGCATTAGTAAGGCTTTAGTAAACAGCTGCTTCATATCAAATATATTTTACCAAGAGAAATGCCACGCCGCCCCGGCCTACGGCAGCGTCACGCTGAAGCTGAAGCCCCGGTCGGCGGCCGTGCCGGCCGGGTCGTAGGTGAAAACCTCCACGTAGCCCGTGTTGGGGCGGCAGCTCACCAGGCCGGGCGTGTTGAAGAGGGTAGCGGCCACGGTGGCGGCGCTCAGGTCCTGGGTACTGAGCCCGCTGGCAGGCAAAAAGGTGAGGCGGTAGCTGCCCGTGCTTTGGCGCGCCACGGCGTAGTTGCCGGTGGTGGCGTAGAGCGTGCCCCCGCTGCCCACCGAGCCCAGCGCCACCGGCCGCCGCCCGTAGCCGGGCAGTTGGGCGGGGTCGAGGCTACCCAGCGAGCCATCGGCATTGACGACCGCCACCCGCGGCCCGCCGCCAATATCAAACGCCTGCAAGGCATTGCCGGCCAGCGCGTAGGCGCGGGTGCCGGCCGCATTCACGGCCACCGCCCGCGACGGGCCGGCCAGCGGCACGCTGCCCAGGGGGGCGGGCGTGGTGCCGCTCACGTCGTAGCTGCGCAGCGTGGCGCCGGCGAGGCTATTGTGCACCACCAGCACCCGGCCGCCGGCCGGGTACGCGGCCACGGCGGCGGGGGCGGCGTCGGTGCCGGCCGTGCCCAGCAGCGTGGGCACGCCGCCCCCGCCCAGGTCGTAGGCGCGCAGGCTGGCATCGGCGGCGCCCAGCACGTAGGCGCGGGTGCCGGCGGCGTTTACGGCCACGGCGGCGGGATTTTGGCCGGCAGCCACGGTGCCCAGGCTGGCGGGCACGCTAGCGCTGGTGCTGTAGGCCTGCAAGGCATTGGCGCTGGTAGCCACGTACAGCCGGTCGGCGAGCGGATGGGCGGCCAGGGCGCGCGGGGTGGCGCTGACCGCCGCGTTGCCCAGCAGGGTCGGCAGGCCCGCGCCGCTCAGGTCGTAGGCCAGCACAAATGACGTGTTGGCGCCCACGTAGGCGCGGGTGCCGGCCGCGTTCAGCGCCAGCCCCGTAGCGTAGGAGCTGGTGCTCACGGTGCCCAGGCTGGCGGGCAGGCCCGCGCCGCTGCTATCAAACACGTCGAGCTTGCCGGTTTGGTTGTTGTTGATGACGTAGGCGCGGGTGCCGGCCGCGTTCAAAACCAGGGCCGTGGGCGAAGGGCTGGTGCCCACGGTGCCGAGGCTCACGGGCAGCGCGCCGCCGCTCAAGTCATACACCTGCAAGGTATTGTCTGCCGAATTGAGCACGTAGGCGCGGGTACCGGCCGGGTTGAGGGCCAGGGCGGCGGGCGCATTGCCGGTGGGCACGGTGCCCAGGCTCACGGGCGCGGTGGCCGGCGCGAGGGTGGCCCCGAGCAGCGGCGGCTGGGCTTGCAGGGTGCCATCGGCGGCGGCGCTCAGCAGCCGGGTAGGGCCGCTGCCCGCCAGGCCGCGCACGCGCAGGTTGCCGTTGATGTCCAGCAGCTGGGTGGGCGCGGTGGTGCCGATGCCCACCTTTTGGGCCTGGGCCGGGCCGCCGAGCAGCGCGGCCAGCAAAAGACTGCCGAGTAGTAGTTTACGCATAATAGCAAGAAGAAAAGAAAGCCGCCTAATGGGCGCGAAAAGCCGGGTTTTTGGCCACCCCGCCGCGCTAAGGCAAGGCCACGCTGAAAGTGAAGCCCCGGTCGGCGGCCCCGCCGCCGGGCGCGTAGGTGAGCACCTCCACGTAGCCGCGCCCCGTGCGGTAGCTCACGCTGCCCGGCGCCACCCCCGCCAGCGTGGCTACCGTGGTTGCCTGGTTGAGGTCGGTAGTACTGAGCGGGCTGCCCGTGAAGCTGAGCCGGTACACGCCCGTGGCCGAATGCACCACCGAGAACACACTGCCCGAGCCAGAAGCCACGCCCGTGCTGCCCACCGTGCCGTAGGCCACCGGCAGCCGACCCGCCCCCGGCAGCGCCCCGGCACCCAGGCTGCCCGCCGCGCCGGTAGCGCCCACGGCCAGCGGCCGGGGCTGGTTTTGCTGGTCAAATACCTGGAGCGTGTTGTCGCCGGCATTGGCTACGTAGAGCTGCGGGCCCGCCGGGGCAGCGGCCACGGCCAGCGGCGCGTTGCCCGTGGGCATGGTATAGAGGCTGGCGGGCAGGCCCGTGCCGCTTATGTCATAGACTTGCAGCGTATTGCTGCCAGCATTGGGCACGTAGAGGCGGGTGCCGGCCGCGTTCAGCGCCACGGCGCGGGGGGCGGGGCCGGTGGGCACGGTGCCCAGGCTCACGGGCAGCGCGCCGCTCAGGTCAAAGGTTTCGAGGGTATTGCCGCCCGTGCTCACGACGTAGGCGCGCGTGCCGGCCGCGTTCAGGGCCAGCGCCTCGGGTGCGCCGCTCAGCGGCACGCTGCTCAGCAGCGGGGGGTTGCCGGGGCCACTCACCTCATACGTTTGCAGCATACTACTACTGCTATACCCAGCAGCCAGCACGTAGGCGCGGGTGCTGGCGGGGTTCACGGCCACGTCTTTCAGAATAAGCCCCCCAGCCGCAAACGTCGCGCCGGTGTAGGCAGCAGGCTTGCCGGCCGCATCCAGCGGCACCACTACCAGCGCTATTTGCTCCGACAGCACGTAGAGGCAGGTGCCCGCCGCATTCAGCACCGCGTTGTAGGAGCGATTGCTGTATGAAACGCTGGACAAATACACTGGCACGCCACTACTGACGTCAAACGTCCATACGGCATCGGCCACGACGTAGAGGCGGGTGCCGGCCGCGTTCAGGGACACGTCGCTGGGCGGGCCGTACAGCGGCACGGTGCCCAGGCTGCGGGGCCGGCCGGCGCTCAGGTCGAAGGTTTCCAGCGTGTTGCTACCGCCGTTGATGACGAAGGCGCGGGTGCCGGCCGCATTCGCCACCACGCCCTGCGGCGAGCCGGCCGTAGCCACCGCCCCCTGCCCGACAGGCTGCGCAAACGCTACCGGCGCCGGCGCACCAAACGTGGGGTTTTGGGCTTGCAGCGTGCCATCGGGGGCGAAACCCAGCAGGCGGCCGGCCGCGCTGCCCTGCGCGCCGCGCACGCGCACCTGCCCGTTCACGTCCAGCGCCTGGGTGGGCGCGCTGGTGCCCAGGCCCACGTTTTGGGCCTGGGCGGCCCGGCCCGTGCCGAGCAGCGCAGCCAGCAGCAGGTAGCAGGCGAGTAGTGTTCTATTCATAAAACTGAGAAGCCAAGAGGATTATGGCAAGGCCACGCTGAAGGCAAAGCCCCGGTCGGTGGCCCCGCCGCCGGGCGCGTAGGTGAGCACCTCCACGTAGCCGCGGCCCGTGCGGTAGCTCACGCTGCCCGGCGCCACCCCCGCCAGCGTGGCTACCACGGCCGCCTGCCCCAGGTCGGTGGTGCTGAGCGGGCTGCCCGTGAAGCTGAGCCGATACACACCCAGCGCCGGGTGCTGCACCAAAAACACACTGCCCGAGCCAGAAGCCACGCCCGTGCTGCCCACCGTGCCGTAGGCGGCCGGCAGCCGCCCCGCCCCTGGCAGCGTGGCCGCGCCCAGGCTGCCCGCTGCCCCGGTAGCGCCCACGGCTAGCGGCCGGGGCACGCCCCCCAGGCTGAAGGTTTGCAGCTTAACAGCAATGTCTATCAGGTAAGCGCGGGTACCGGCTTGATTGATGGTAATAGTGCTAGCAAACACATCAATGGGTACCGTACCCAAGCTCGTGGGCAAGCCTGTTCCGGTTGCGTCATAGATTTCCACTATTTTATCGACCCCGTTTACTACGTAGGCGCGGGTGTTGGCCGGGTTTAGCACTAGCGCGCTGGGGAAGCGGCCGGTGGGCACGGTGCCCAGGCTCACGGGCAGCGCACCGCTCAGGTCGTAGGTTTCCAGCGTGTTGGTACCCGAAGCCAGCACATAAGCGCGGGTACCGCTCGGGTTGAGGGTCAATGCCTGCGGCGTTAGCCCAGTGGGCACCGTACCCAGGCTCACGGGCAGCGCGCCGCTCAGGTCGTAGGTTTGCAGGGTATTGTCGTTGTAGTTCACCACGTAAGCGCGGGTGCCGGCCGGGTTCAGCGCCAGAAAGTCCGGGTAGCTGCCGGTGGGCACGGTGCCCAGGCTGGTAGGTAGCCCGCCGCTCAGGTCGTAGGCTTGCAAGGTGGCATCGGCACTATTGAGCACGTAGGCACGGGTGCCGGCTGCGTTCAAAACTAGGTTGCTGGGATTGCCGCCAGTGGGCGCGGTGCCTAGGTTGGTGGGCAGGCCAGGGCCGCTCAGGTCATAGGCCTGCAACAAATTACTGTTGTAGCCCACTACGTAGGCGCGGGTATTGGCCGCGTTCAGCACCAGCTTGCATAGGTAGTCGCCGGTGCTGGGCACCGTGCCCAGGCTCACGGGTATTCCGCCGCTGCTCAGGTCGTAGGTCTGTAAGGTGCCGTCAAAGCCATTTACCACGTAGGCGCGGGTGTTGGCCGCGTTCAGGGCCACCGCGCTGGGGTAGTTGCCGGTGGGCACGGTGCCCAGGCGCACGGGCAGGCCGGGGCCGCTCAGGTCGTAGGTATGCAGCACTGGCTCCGAGCCTTTGGCCACGTAGGCACGGGTACCATCAGCGCTCAGCACAAAACTCACCGGCTCGGCGACATGCATCACTGCGCTGCTTATCTTATTAATGCCCAGCGAGATGGGTAGCGCTTGCAGCAACGCGGCCGTGGCCGCGCTGAACGTGGGCGGCGGGGCCTGCAAAGTGCCATCGGCCGTGAGGCCCAGCAGGCGGCCGGCCGCGCCCTGCGCGCCGCGCACCCGCACCTGCCCGTTCACGTCCAGCGCCTGGGTGGGTGCGCTAGTGCCGATGCCCACATTTTGGGCCTGGGCCAGTGGCCCAGGCCCGAGCAGCACGGCTAGCAGCAGGCAGCTAAGTAGTTTTCGGATAGCAGACATGGCGCGAGAGCAAAACCCACTCAGGGCAGGTACAGGGTAAAGCTGAACCCCCGGTCGGCCGCCGCGTTGGCGGCCGTGAAGGTGAAAATGTCGAGGTAGCCCACGCCGCCGTTGTAGCTCAGCAGCCCGGCGCTGCTGCCAAACAGCGTGGCCGTCACCACGGCATTGGCCAGGTTGGCGGTGCTGAGCGGCCCACTCGCGAAGCTGAGGCGGTACTTGCCCGCGCCGGGGTGCGCGATGGTGTAGCCGCCCGCCGCGCCAAAATCGGTGCCACTGCCGCCCACCGAGCCGTAGGCCTGGGGCACCAGGTTGGCCCCCGGTAGGGTGGCCGGGTCGAGCGCGGCCAGCGCGCCGTTGCTGCCCACGCCCAGCAGCGGCGGGTCGGTGCCCACCTGGTAGGTTTGCAGGGTATTGCCCGTGAAGGTCACCACGTAGGCGCGGGTGCCGGCCGGGTTCAGGGCCAGCGCCTGCGGAAAGCCGCTCGTGGGGGTGGCGCCCAGGCTGGCGGGCAGGCCCGCCCCGCCGAGGTCGAAGGTTTGCAGCGCGCTGCCCACAAAATCGAGCACGTAGGCGCGGGTGCCGGCCGGGGCCAGGGCCAGCGCCTGCGGCGTAGTGCCCGCCGCCACCGTGCCCAGGCTGGCGGGCAGGCCGCTGCCGCCCAGGTCAAACACCTGGAGCTGCCCGCCGCTGTTGGTGCTGACGTAGGCGCGGGTGCCGGCCGCATTCACCGCCAGGCCCAGCCCGCCGCTGGTGGGCACCGCGCCCAGGCTCGCCGGCGCGCTGCCGCCGAGGTCGAAGGTTTCGAGCTGGCTGCTGCTCAGCACGTAGGCCCGGGGGCCGGCCGGGTTTAGGGCCAGCGCCACGGGCTGCGTGATGGTCGTAGCCCCAGGGCTCAGGCTGGCCGGCACGCCGTTGCTGGTATTTGTCTCGAAGGCCTGCAAGGTGCGGCCCGAGGCGGTGAGCACGTACAGGCGGTCGCCGGCCACATTCAGGGCTAAGGCTTTGGGCGAGCTGCCGGTGGCTACCGTACCCAGGCTGGTGGGCCCGCCGCTGCTGCTCAGCAAGTAGGCTTGCAGGGTATTGTCGGCCGCGTTCAGCACGTAGGCGCGGGTACCGGCCGGGTCCAGGGCCAGGGCCGTGGGGCCGCTGCCGGTAGGCACGGTGCCCTGGCTCAGGGGCCGGCCGTTGCCGCTCACGTCAAAGGTTTGCAGGGTACTGGCCGTAGTATTGAGCACGAATACGCGGGTGCCGGCCGGGTGCACCGCCACGGCGTAGGGGCCGGCATCGGTGGGCACGGTACTGAGGCTGGCCGGGGCCAGCGGCGCGGCGGCGGCCGTGGCCTCGCCCAGCGGCGGCTGGGCCTGCAGGGTGCCGTCGTCGGCCACGCCCAGCAGGCGGCCCACGCCGCTGCCGGCCGCGGCGCGCACGCGCAGGTTGCCGTTCACGTCCAGCAGTTGGGTGGGCGCGGTGGTGCCGATGCCCACGTTTTGGGCCTGCGCCGCCGGGCCACCCGCCAGCCAGCTTAGTAGTAGTAGCACCCGCGCACGGCCGGCCACCGGGGTAGAAAACAGGGACATAGGCAGATAAGACAGGATAAAAACCAGCCGCTTTGCGTAGCTAAAATTGCCAGCGCCCCGCCCGCTCTGCCGCCAAAAAGCAGTAGAAACCGCCCCGTGGTAAGTGAGCGGCGGGCGGCTGGTATGCGAGCCGCCCGCTGGGCGGGGCCAGCCGGGGCCGTAGCTTCGCGGAACTTTGGCCGCGCCCCGCGCCGTTGGCCGCCCGCCTATGTCCGCCCCTATTCAGCTGCTGCTCATCGAAGACGAGGCCGTGCTGGCCCTGGACCTGCGCGCCACCCTGCGCGCCGAAGGCTACGACGTGGTGGGCATTGCCGGCACCGGCCCGCAGGCGCTGGAATTGTTCGAGCGGTACCCCGGCATTGGGGGCGTGCTCTGCGACATCCATTTGCAAGGCCCCTGGGATGGCATCGACACCGCCCGCCGGCTGCTGGCCGTGCGCCCGGTGCCGCTCATCTACCTCACCGCCCTGGCCGACCAGCCCACCCTCGACCGCGCCCTCACCACCCAGCCCGCCGCCTACCTGCCCAAGCCCGTGTCGGCGGCCAGCCTGCGCGCCGCCCTGGCGCTGGCGCTGCACACCGTGGCCCGCCCGGTAGCGCCTGCCCCCACCCCCGCGGCCCCGCCCGATGCGCTCACCCGCGACACTATTTTGCAGCGCGACGACTTCGTGTTCATCAAGGACGGCTCCGATTTTGTGCGCATCCCGCTGGCCGATATTCTGCTGCTGGAAGCCGACAACACCTACACCATCCTGCGCACGCCCACCCGCAAGCACGCGCTGCGCCTCACGCTGGGGGCCGTGCTCGAGCGCCTGCACTTTGCCCAGCTGGTGCGGGTGCACCGCTCGTTTGCGGTCAACATCCAGCGCGTCGAGCGCTTTTCCGACGCCGACGCTACCGTGGCCGGCCAGGTAGTGCCGCTGGGCCGGCAGTACCGCGAGGCGTTTTTGAAGCAGTTTTTGTTTCGGTAAACAACTACTAGCTAGCCTTTTTACATCGGTAAAAACGTCTGTCATTGCGAGCGTAGCGAAGCAATCGCACCCGAACGGAACCCGAGCGGCACGGCTCAACAGGCGCGATTACTTCGCTGCGCTCGCAATGACAGGCGTTTTGCGGCCCAACCCTGCTGGCTTACCGCCTAGTGTCGTTCACCGGCCGGCTGAGGCCGTTGGCAGCTTGCAAAGCCGGGTTTTTGGGCAAGTGCTCTACTTTCGCGGCGTTGCGGGGCTGTTCGTTGCCCCGCTTTTTCCGACCGTGGCTGCTGCGCGTTTCTTCTTGCTTGGGCTATTGCTCTCGGCGCTGGCTGCCCGGCCCGCTGCCGCCGGCCAGCCGCGCCCGGCCGACACGGCTCAGGTGCGGGCGCAGCTGGCGCTGGGCCGCCGCCTGCTCACCCGCCACAACGACTCGGCCCTGGCCCTAAACCGGCAGCTGCTGCGCGCCAGCCAGCGCATGCGCTTTACTTACGGCTTGGCCCAAAGCACTTTACAGCTAGGCACAGCGCTGCGCAACGCGGGCGAATTCGACTCTAGCTTTATCTACGGGCGGCGGGCGCAGGCGCTGTTTGAGGCGCAGCACAATCTGGTCGGGGTGGCGGCCGTGTACAACCTCAACGCCCAGACCTACAAGCGCATGGCCGATACGCAGGGCGTGGCCGCGCTGCTGCGCAAGGGCTTGGCCCAGGCCCAGCTGGCGCTGACCACCAACCAGCAGGCCCGCTACCCGGCGGGCATGGTGTCGGCGCTGCTCAACCAAG
This sequence comes from Hymenobacteraceae bacterium, assembly GCA_022701825.1. Classification (GTDB taxonomy): domain Bacteria; phylum Bacteroidota; class Bacteroidia; order Cytophagales; family Hymenobacteraceae; genus Hymenobacter. Next base: position 13,887 of record JAKONR010000502.1, read on the forward strand.
GCGTTATCTACCGCGATTTACACCAGCCCGATTCGGCCCGCCAGTGCTACCGGCACGCCATTACGCTCGAAGAAAAATACCGGCCCCAGCCCTCGGTGTTGGGCGTGGCCTATGCCAACTATGGGCAGCTGCTCATGGACTTCGACCACGACCTGCCGGCCGCCATCGGCTACTTTCGGCGGGCGGTGGCCCTGCACCGGGCGCAGGCCAACCGCAACGGCCTGGAGCACGCCTACCGCCAGCTCAGCTGGGCCTACCGGCAGCAGGGGCAAACGGCCCGCGCCGTAGCCACCGCCGATACGGCCCTGCAACTAGGCCGCGCCATCGGCGACCCGCACCGCCTCAGCAACTCACTGGCCGCTGCCGAGCTGGCCTACCAGGCGGCCGGCCGCTACCAGCGGGCCATCCGGCTGCTCGAAGAAAAGCGCGACGTGGACGACAGCCTCAACCGGCTCGAAAAAACGCAGGCCGTGGCCCGCATCGAGGCCGCCTACCGTCTTGGCCAGCAGCAAGCGCGCATCGCGCGCCTGGCCCGCGAAAACGCCCGCCGCCAACGCCAGCTGTGGGCGCTGGGCGGCGGGCTGGCCCTGGTGGCCGGCTTGCTGGCCCTCAGCGCCGGGCAGTACCGCGCCCTGCGCCGCGCCAACGGCCAGTTGCACGCCACCAACCAGACCGTTAGCGCCAATAGTGCGCGCATTCGGGAGCAGGCCAACCGCCTCGAATTGCTGCTGCGCGAACTCAATCACCGGGTCAAAAACAACCTGGCCATCGTGAGCAGCCTACTCAATTTGCAGTCGGGCAGCCTGGCCGATGTCGCCGCCGCCCGCGCCGTGCGCGAGGGCCGGCAGCGCGTGGAGGCCATGGGCCTGCTGCACCAGCACCTCTACCAAACCACCGACGTGGCCCGCGTGGATATGCGCCCCTACCTCACCACGCTGCTCGACAACCTGCTGCTGGCCTACGGTTTCGACGAAGCTACCTTCGACTTGGCGCTGACCCTCGACCTGCCCGCCCTCGACGTAGAGCGCGCCGTGCCGCTGGGCCTTATCCTCAATGAACTGATAACTAACGCTATGAAGCACGCCTACGCCCGCGTAGACCGGCCCCGGCTGCGGGTGCTGCTCCGCGCGCCCAGCCCGGCTGGCCTGCTGCTCGAAGTCGAAGACAACGGCCCCGGCTTCGCGCCCGGCCAGTGGCAGGCGGCCGAGGGCTCGTTTGGACAGCAGCTCATCCTGGCCCTCAGCGCGCAGCTCGGCGGCGAAGTATTGACCGACAACCGGCCGGGCGCGTTTTTTCGGCTGGCGGTGGCGGCAAGGTGAAAGCGCCTGTCCTTGCTTCGCTGCGCTCGCAAGGACAACGTGGCCCAACTTGGCCCCACTAGCCCGCCGCCGCGTACTTTGCCGCGTTTCTTCCGCCTTCCTTTCCCATGACCATCTTATACGGAGTGCCCGGCGAGGGCCTGGGCCACGCCACGCGCAGCAAAGTCATCATTGCCTGGCTGTTAGCCGAAGGGCACGACGTGCGGGTGGTCAGCAGCTCGCGGGCCTTCGCGCTGCTCGATAAAACCTTTCCCGGCCGGGTGCTCGAAATCAAGGGCTTCCACCTGGCTTATAAACAGCTCACGGTATCGAAGTCGCGCACCATCGGCCTCACCTTGCGCACCGCACCCGAGGCGCTGCAAACCAATTTCCGGCAGTACCGGCAACTCTTGCACGGCTTTCGGGCCGAGGTGGTGATTTCTGATTTTGAGTCGTTTAGCTACTTCTACGCCAAGCTGCTGCGGGTGCCGGTCATCAGCATCGACAACATGCAGATTATCAGCCGCGCCCACCTCGACGTGACCGTGCCCGCCGCCGAGCGCGAGCACTACGACCTGGCCCGCTACCTCGTGCGGGCCAAGCTGCCCCGCGCCCGACATTACCTTATCACTACGTTTTTTGAGCTGCCGCTGCGCCTGCGCTACGCCGACCAAACTACGCTGGTGCCCAGCATCATCCGGCCCGAAATCCAGGCCGCGCAGCCCAGCAAGGGCGACTACGTACTGGTTTATCAGTCAGCCACTACGCAGGGCGATTTGATAAACATCTTGCAACAACTGCCCGAGCAGGAATTTCGGGTCTACGGCTTCAACAAAGACGAAGCGCACGGCAACGTGCTGCTGCGGCCCTTCTCCGAAGCCGGCTTTATCGCCGAGTTGGCCGGGGCGCGGGCGGTACTCACGAATGGCGGGTTTTCCTTGATTTCGGAGGCGGTGTATTTGCACAAGCCGGTGTGCGCAGTGCCCATTCCGGCGCAGTTTGAGCAGTGGCTGAACGCCGCTGAGATTGAGAAGCGCGGCTACGGGCGGCATTTTGGGGCCATCACGGCGGCGAATGTGCGAGCGTTTTTGAGCGAGCTGCCGCGTTTTGAGGCGGCGCTGAGTGGGTACCGGCAAGACGGGAATGAGGTGCTGTTTGGGCGGCTGCGCGAGGTGCTGGCCGACGTAGGGTAAGCTTTAGCTTGCCTTTGCAACGAGTGGCAAGCTAAAGCTTACCCTACATTTGCACTTGTCACCCTCCTTACAACATCCACTAATGAGCTACATCGCAGCCATCCATGCCCGCCAGATTTTCGATTCGCGCGGCAATCCGACCGTTGAAGTTGACGTAACCACCGACTCGGGCACTGTGGGCCGCGCCGCCGTACCGAGCGGCGCCAGCACCGGCGTGCACGAAGCCGTGGAGCTGCGCGACGGCGACAAAAGCATGTACCAGGGCAAAGGCGTGCTGAAAGCCGTTGAGAACGTGAATACCAAGATTGCCGAAGAGCTCGTGGGCTTCTCGGTGTACGAGCAAGGGCTGATTGACAAAATCATGCGCGAGCTCGACGGCACCGCCAACAAGGGCAACCTCGGCGCCAACGCCATCCTGGGCGTGAG
>JAKONR010000511.1 GCA_022701825.1 Hymenobacteraceae bacterium
ATGCGGCCGTGGCGGCCGGGGTACCGCGCTTCATTCCGTCCGATTTTTCCATCGACTTTACCAAGCTGCCCGCCGGCTCGAACCGCAACCTCGACCTACGCCGCGAGTTTGGTCGCCACCTCGACCGGGTGCCCATCCAGGCCACGTCCATCCTCAACGGCATGTTTGCGGATTTGCTGACCGGGCAGGCCCCGCTGGTGCTGTTTAAATTAAAACGCATTCTGTACTGGGGCTCGGCCGACCAGCCGCTCGATTTTACGACCATCGCCAACACGGCCGAGTACACGGCCGCCGCTGCCCTCGACCCCACCACGCCGCGCTACCTGCGCGTGGCCGGCGAGGTAGCCACCGTGCGCGACTTGCAGGCCGCCGCCAGCGCCGCCACCGGGCAGCGCTTCAAGCTATTGCGGGCTGGTGGGCTGTGGGTGTTGAAGCTGATGATTAAAATCACCCGCCGCCTGGTGCCCGCCAAAAACGAGGTGTTTCCGCCCTGGCAGGGTATGCAGTATTTGCACAACATGTTCACCGGCCGCCCCAAGCTCGCGCCGCTCGACAACGACCGCTACCCCGATATTCGGTGGACATCGGTGCGCGAGGTGCTGGCTGCGCGGCAGCTTTGATTATGAACGACCTGCCTACGCCGCGCGAGTCGGCGGTGCTGGTGCCGGTGTTTCGCGATGCGGCCGGCGAGGCCAGCCTTGTGCTCATCCGCCGCACCGACTACGGCGTGCACGGCGGGCAGCTGGCGTTTCCGGGCGGCAAGCGCGAGCCCGCCGATGCCTCGCTGCTCGCCACCGCCCTGCGCGAAGCCGAAGAGGAAGTTGGCCTACCCGGCGCGGCCATTGAGGTGCTGGCTACCCTGCCGCCCGTGACTACCCTGACCAGTAATTTTTACATCGCGCCGTTTCTGGCGCGCATTGCGCCGCCGCCCACCTGGCGCGTGCAGCCCACCGAGGTGGCCGAGGTGCTGCCCGTGCCCCTGCGCCACCTCGCCGACCCCGCCAATGCCGGCCGCGAGAAGTGGCAGCTGCCCGGCTGGCCCGCGCCCGCGCCGGTAGATTTTTGGCGGGTGGGGCCGCACTACCTCTGGGGCGCCACCTATCGCATCGTACAGGCGCTGCTGCCGCGCCTGCTGGCCGGCGAGTGGGAGATATGAAGCCGCGAGCCGACGCGTGCAGTCTGCCCAAACGGCTTCCCTAATGCCTTGTAAATAGCTGTCATGCTGAGCTTGCGAAGCATCCTGTCGCGTTTAAATGCTCAGGCGTGGTAGGATGCTTCGCAAGCTCAGCATGACAGCTGGTTGTAGTGGGTTGCGCTTATTTAAAAAACAGCCCGGCACTTCAAGAATCAGCGATTGATGGAAAAAGCAAATGTATTTTGTTAGCTAAGCTTTGAAATACAAAGTTCTTTTGCTTGCTTTGTAGTGTTGTCGCTCCCGTGCCTGGGGTAGGGGGCGTAGCGCCCCGACCCGCTACCATCAACCTCCGCAAAGGTGACCGCTTTTTCTCACACTCTCACCCAAAACCTTACTGCCATGACCCTCACTAAAAGCCTCACTCGCCTGGCGCTGGCTACGGCCGGCCTGCTGCTTATTCCGCTGGTAGCGATGCAGTTTACGCAAGAAGTAGCCTGGACCTTGTCCGACTTCGTCATTGCGGGCGGGCTGCTGTTTGGCGCGGGCCTCACGTATGTGCTGGTGGCGCGCCTGGGCACCAACGGGGCGTACCGCCTGGGGGCGGGCGTAGCGGTGGCGGCCGGGCTGCTGCTCGTGTGGGGCAACCTGGCCGTGGGCTTTATCGGCAATGAAGAAAACCCCGCCAACCTGCTCTACGGGGCGGTGCTGGCCGTGGCCGGGGTAGGGGCGGTGGTGGCGCGCTTCCGGGCGGCAGGTATGGCGCGGGCCATGTTTGGGGCCGCGCTCACGCAGTTTGCGGTGCCCCTGGTGGCGGCGGCCATCTGGCGGCCCGAGGTCAACCTGGGCATGCTGTACGTGGTGGTTCTAAACACCATTTTTGCCGGTGTCTGGGCCGTGTCGGGGTGGCTGTTTGGCCGCGCCGCGCGCCCGGCGCAAGCCTGAGAAGCGGTTCGAGGTAGCCCAAAAGGCCTGCTTTACAACCCAGGCGACTGCGTAGCCAGTAAGAACAGCGTGCTACTTGGTGGGTCAAAGCCATAGTAGTTTCAGGGCCGAAAAGCTGCTCAGGGCTGGCTTTTTGGCCCTGAAACCGCGCCTGGGCGGCCCTGGCCAGAACCAGCCGGCGCATCCGAAACCTGGCGCGCTGCGTAGCAGCTACTATCAACTCGCTTTTTCGTTCTTCATGAAGCTTATTCTTGCCCTCGCCACGGTTTGCACGTTGGGTATCGCCTCCGCCCAAGCCCAAACCGTGCTGCCCTCGGGCGCGGTAGCCCCGGCCGGGGCCGTGTCGCCGACAACTGGCGTGCCCATCACGCCGGGTACTGTGCCGGGCGCCCAGCCCGCCGTGACGCCCGCCACCCGCGACGCGGGCAGCCCCCGTGCCTCCCGCCACGATGAAAAAGTGCCCGGCATGAGCCGCCAGGACCGCAAGCGCATCCGGAAAATGGGCAAGATGAATTACACTCCCGAGGCGGAAAAGCAAAGCGGCAAGAAATAGCCGTGCTTTTGGTAAGCTAGGCGGCGTGCCTGGGCGTGCGCCCGCACCCGCCACACTTCGCAAGCAGTAGGTAAATTAGCCCTTACCACGGCAAAATACCGTCGGTAGCCGAAGACGTTGTGCCGCTAGGCCCATCGGCCGGCAGCAAGGCCAGCCGGATGGCTTCCGCCGCGCCCTGCGCGGGCGTGTCGGTGCCCGCAAAGCCGTTAAGGTCGGTGGCCGTATAGCCGGGCGCGGCCGAGTTTACTTTAATGTTCGTAGCGCGTAGCTCGTAGGCGAGTTGCACGGTGAGCATGTTCAGCGCGGCTTTCGAGGCTGAGTAGCCGAGCAAGGCCCAGTCGTGTTGCCCCACGATGGTGAGCGACCCTAGCGGGCTGGATACGTTGACGATGCGCCCCGCCGCCGCCTGCTTCACCAGCGGCAAAAACGCCTGTGTCACGGCCAGCGTGCCCAGGAAATTGGTTTGGAGTGCTTGCGCTACGCTGCGCACATCGGCGGTGGCGGGCGAGCCGTCGCCGGGCACGTTGATGCCCGCATTGTTGACCAGGATGTCGAGGTGACCCTCCGCTTGTTGCAGGTGCGCCACTGCTGCGGCTAGCGTAGCTTGGTTGCCTAGGTCTACTTCGAGGACGCGCACGTCGCCTTCGGCGGCTAGGTCCGCGGCGGCTTGCTGGCCCCTGGCGGCCTCGCGGGCCCCTAGGTACACCCGGCAGCCCGCTTGCAGCAGCCCCCGCACTATTTCGAAGCCGATGCCTTTGTTGCCGCCGGTGACCAGCGCTATTTTCTGATTTGCCATATTGCCTGTGGGGTTGTCCTCCCCTAGGGTAGGGAGGCGGGTTAGTACGCCACAAAGGTCTAGGGACTAGGCGAGAGGTAAACTTCGCCAATCAACCCATCTGTTTTAGATTTCAAACATTGCCAAACTAACCGTCATGCTGAGCGGAGCGTAGCGGAGTCGAAGCATCTCTACCGGTGAACTAACTCCTAGCGTCGGCAACGAAGCGGTAGAGATGCTTCGACTCCGCTACGCTCCGCTCAGCATGACGGTTTTACATCCCCGCCCCCGCCGCCCGTCGAAAATCCCCCGGCGTGTGCCCGGCGTGGCGCTTGAAAAAGGTGCAGAAGTGCGCCACGTCGGCAAAGCCTAGGCTATCGGCGACCTCCGAAACGCTCCAAGTGGTTTGCCGCAGCAGCAGCTTGGCTTCCTGCGCCAGGCGGCGGCTGAGCAGGGCGGTGGTGGTGTGGCCGGTCGTTTCCTTCAGCACCCGGTTGA
>JAKONR010000521.1 GCA_022701825.1 Hymenobacteraceae bacterium
GGCCGATGCGGTAGCCGAAGTACACCTTGAAGCTCGTGATGTGCTGAATGGTGCTGGTAGTCTGGGCGAGTAGCGCGCTGTCGATGGTGCTGCGCACGGTGTTGCTGGGCGAGAAGAAATTCTCGGCCCCGAAGCCCAGGCTGCCCTTTTTCTGGGCAAACTCGTGCTTGATGCTCATGCTGTACACCGCGAAGCTGCTCTGCGCGCCTTGCAGCTGTACCTGCTGCCCGCGGTAGAAGCCAAAAAGCTGCACATTCCAGCTTTTGGGCAGGGCGTAGCTGCCGTAGAGCCGGCCGCTCACCACGAGGCCCGCGTTGCGGGCGGCGTAGGTGGGGTCGGCCACGTTGTTGCGCAGCACGGCGTAGTAAGTGTCCACGCCGCCGCTCACGCTGAATTTTTCACCAACATCAAGGTTGACAAACGCGCTGCCGCCGTAGGCATCCTCCTGCCCCACGTTTTGGTACGTAGTGCGCACCGCGCCCGGAAAATTGGCCTCGCCGAGCGGCGTGCGCACCGACTGGATGGAGCCGCTGGTATTGCGCGCAAACGCGCTGAAATTCAGGTTAGCCTGCCCAAGCAAGGTACTGTAGCCCAGCTCGTAGTTGTTGGTGTATTCGGGCCGCAGCACGGGGTTGCCCTCGGTCTGCACGAGCGGGTTGGCGGCCTGCCGGTTGGGGTTGAGAAACTGGAGCGAGGGGCGCTGGATGCGGCGGTTGTAAGCCAGTTTCAGCACGTTGCCATTAGGTAATTTGTGCAGCAGATTCATGCTGGGCACCAGCACGCCGTAGCTCGGAATGTCGCCCACCGTGCCCTGGCCAAAATCGGCTGAGATAGCGGTGTATTCGTAACGCACGCCGGGCTTCAGGGTGAAGTTTCGAGGCAGGCCCAGCGTATAGGCCACGTAGCCAGCAGCCACGTTTTGATCGTAGTGAAAGGAGTTGTCGGGCTGCGCGAGCGCGAGCTGGCCGTAGTAGCGGTAGTCGCTTTGCACGGTGCGCCGGATGTCTTTCAGGCCCACTTCGAGCAGCTGGTCTTTGGCGGTGGGCGTTTGAAAATCGACCTGCGCCGTCAGCTCCTGGTTGGCGCTGGGGTTGTCGTTGCCCGAGCGGCCGAGCGTCGCCGCGTCGCTGGCTGCGTAGGTATCGTTGTCAAATTTATACGTGCGGTCGTTGCGGCTGTAGAGCGCCAGCACGCTCAGCTCCTGCTGCGGCTTTTCAAACGAGTGGCTGTACGCCAGGCTCGCGTCCACGGTGCCCGAGTCGTCGGTAGTAACCACGTTGCGCACCGAAGTGGCGGCGCTGCCCGTGGCCAGCTCGGTCGTGCGCGTGGCCAGCGCATCCTGGTAAAACGTGGCATTGCGCGTGCCGTAGGTCAGCGAGGCCGCCAGCGCGTCGTGCTTGCTGAGGTCGTAATCCCAACCCAGGGTATAGCGCCCAAACAGCTGATTTTGGCGCGTGTCGGCCGTTTGGGCGGTGCGCGTCTGCGCGCCGGTGAGCGGGCTGGTCGTCAGCTGGTTGTTGCTGAAGCTGCCGGGCGTGTTGTAGCCCGCCCGCCCAAAGCCGCCGAGCGCAAAGCCCATTTTGCCGGTGCGGTAGCCGCCGTTCAGGTTCAGCGTGCCCGAGCGGGTGCCGCCGCTGCCGTCGAGGCTGAGCTGGCCGCCGCGCAGCGCGTTGCCCTTCGTAATGATGTTGATGATGCCGCCCGTACCCTCCGCGTCGTACTTGGCCGAGGGCGAGGTGATGACTTCGACCGTCTTAATCTGGTCGGCGGGCAGTTGCCGCAGGCCGTCGGCAATGCTGTTGGCCATAATGGTCGAGGGCTTGCCATCAATCAGCACCCGAATATTCTGGTTGCCGCGCAGGCTCACGTTGCCCTCCAGGTCCACGCTCAGCAGCGGCACGCGCTTGAGCACGTCGGTGGCGTCGCCGCCGCGCGTGGTGGCGTCGTTTTCGGCGTGGTACACCGTGCGGTCTACTTTTTCTTCTACCAGCGGCGGCTTGGCCACTACCTCCACTTCGCCGAGCTGCTGGGTGCCGGGCAGCAGCAACAGGGTTCCTAGGCTCACCGTAGCCCCGCTTTCGGGCACCACCACGGCCGGGCGAAGCAGCTCCTGGTAGCCCAAAAAGCTGACCCGCACGGTGTAGGTACCGGGTGCCAGCCCGGTCAGCACAAACTGCCCATCGCCGCCGCACGCCCCGCCGCTCACGGGCGCACCCGCCGCGCTGAGCACGGCCACCGAGGCGTAGGCAACGGGCTGCTGGGTGGCGCCGTCGAGCACGGTGCCGGTGAGGCGGCCCGTTGGCCGGGCGGCTTCGGCGGCCGGGCGGGCGGGTGCCTGCTGGGCGTAGCTGCGCGAGGCAATACCTGCCAGCGCCATAGCCACGAGCAGGGTAAAAGGGGTAGACCGTAGGCGCATAGAAGAGTAGTATCTCTCAAAAGGCAGCGCCCACGCCCACAAGGTTGCCCCGCCCACCCGGTATATAGCAAAAAGCCTCCGCGCCAGTTGGCGCGGAGGCTTTTTGTCAGCAGCTCATCAGCGGTTATTCGCCTTCGTTGGTCGGCTTTTCGTCGGCGCGGTCAGGGCCGGCGTCGGTGGGCGTTTGCTCGCCGCCTTCAAGGCCGGTGGTCTGGCTGGCGTCGCCGTAGTCGCCGCGGATGCCCGCGCCATCGCTGCCGGCGAGGTCCGACTGGGTCACGGTTTCGGGGTTGCCGCTGGCGTTGGGGTCGGGGTCAGCCTCCTGGTTGGTGATGGGGCCCGCGGTGCTGGGCACTTTATTTTCTTCGATTTCGGCCGGGCGGCCGGCGTCGGGGGCGGGATTGGGGGTTACCATGAGAATGGGTAATTTGAGTAATGAGGGTAGATTGAGTAATGAGCCAGCGGGTTAGGAAATCAATTCTATACCCATCACGCTCTTTATCTATAGGTTGACCTGGCCGATGCTGCCGCCGCTGCTAGCCGTGCCGCCGCTCACGCCGCCGCCCTTGATGGCGCCTTCGTTTTGGTCGGCTGATTCGATGGTGCCGTCCTCTTTGTTAGCGGGCACGGCGTCGAGATTGGTAGGGCCGGCGTTGCCGCCGCTGCCCGAGTTGTCGTCGGCGTTGCCGCCGTAGAGGGCGTCGGAGTTGGTAGGCGCCTCCTGGCGGCCGGTAGGCTGGTATTGGTCAGACTGCGTGGGCTGGGTAGCCTGGTCTTGCTCGGAGCGGGTGGTAGCCATGGGAAAAGAAAGACAAGTTGAGTAGTGCGGGTGTGTACGCAGGGCGGCGCGGCTGGTTGAGGCGCGGCCGGTTCGCCGTTTTGTCGCCAATTTGGCGGAGCCGATGAATCGGCCTAGTTCTTGACCTTCTCCTTAGCATGGCATTTTCTACTTCTTTTGTTTTGTCTAAAGCCTCGGCCGCGCTGCGGGCGCTGGCGCTGGCCACGCTGGGCACCCTAGGCACGCAGTGCCAGCCCGGCGCGCCCGCCGAGCAAGCCGCCAAGCAGGCTATTTCGCCCGACTCGCTCAAGCTCGAAACGGCCGTGGCCACGCCCCTGCCCAAATTCGACGTCGAAAGCCACATTATGCGGCAGCTGGCTTTGCTGCCCGCCGCCGAGCGCCAGACTGCCCCCGAGGCCATGCACCGCTACCAGCAGCTCACGCGCCGTTTTTGGCTGGCCGAATACTCGACCGAGCACCTGCTAAAGCAAGCCCAGACGCCGAGCGGCCCACCCGACGCGGCCGTGTTTGAGCAGCAGCTCTCGCTCATCCAAAGCCACTGGCGCGTGCTGCGCGAAGGCCTGAGCCAGCGCCCGCCCATGCCGGCTACCATGACCGACCACCTCGCGCGCATGCAGCAGGTCGAGCGCTACCAGCAAGGTGCCCTGGCCGACCTGCAGGCCGATTGTGCCGCCTCGCGCCCCCCGCAACCCGATGCGACCACCCTGGCCCACCAGCCCGCCGTGCAGAAGCTACTCGCCCCGCTACTGCGCGAGCCCGCGCCGCTCAAAATGCAGCTGCGCTAACCGCCCCGCGCCGGGCAAGCACCCGGCCAGCTGGCTTTTGGGCACCCACCGCCGCCGAAAGCCGGGCCTTTGGCCGTAAACAAATTGTTATCATTCAGTTGCTTACTCGGCCCAAAACCCGGCCATACGCGCTATTCCTAGTATAGCGAAGTCAATTATTGGAATGAAACTTGATATCCCGTAGCTTTACCGCTCACTCGTGGGGAGAAGGCGAAAAAGCTAGCATTTTCCCCGCAGCAGCCCATTATTTCTTTCCAACTACCGCATTCCCTACTTCTTTCTCACAATGAAAAAGTTTCTCATGCTCGCGCTGATGGCCGTAGTAGCCATCGAAGCCAACGCCCAATCGACCACCCCCCAAACCAAGGCCGAGCGCAAAGCCGCCCGCCAGGCGGCCCGCCAGGCCAAGCAGCCGCAGGTATATAAAGGCTCGGTAGCCGAGCGCCGCCGCGTGCTCACCGACGCCCCCGGCTCGGAAGGCGACAGCGACGACGACGCTACCACCACGAAATCAAGCAAGAAGTCGAAAAGCAAAAACTAGTTTTTGCTGCCTGACTACCGCCAAAAAGGCCCGCGATTGCGGGCCTTTTTTATGGGCTGCTGGGCTAGTTGAGGCGGCGGCGCAGCAGGCCATCCACGGTTTCGATGAGGCGGCGCGGCTCCTGGGTGCGCCAGGGCAGGTCGTCGAGGTCGCCACCAAAGTTGATGTAGTGGTCGAGGCCGTACTGGCTCATTTCGCGGCGCACGTGGTCCTGAAAGTTGACGCCCGCAATCCAGCCGTCTTCGACTTCCTCAAACCACTCTTCGTAGTAGCTGTCGTCGGAGCCGTGGAAGTTGAACACGTTTTCGCCGATGAGCACGAAGCGCCGGATGCCCTCGTGCAGCAGCACGTCGAGGATGTTGCGCTTGAGGTTCATCACGTCGTTTTCGATGGCGTCATTCCACTCGCCGATAAACTCCAGCACGGCCGCGCCCTCGTCGTAGTCGGCCCACAGTATTTTGAAGAACAGCGTATCCGATTCCAGGCTATCCCACTGGGGATGAATGTAGTAGCCGTAAATCGTATTACTGAACGTGTCGAGGCTGTATTCGGCCCCAAATAGCGGCGAGCGCTCGTCTTCGGTGGCCGAGTATTGGTCAATCCAGTTGTAATAAGGCTCGATGGTGTGCATGGCAAGCGAGCCAGCTAGGGCTGACCCACTGCCAAAAACGCGGCTCCGGGCAAATCGTTCGGGTGGTAGCGCGAACTTTGTAGTTCGCCTTCGTAAGGCGAGCACCGCAGCTAAACGCGAACTACAAAGTTCGCGCTACGGCTACCCCTGCCGGGCCAGCAGCGCCGCCCGCACCGAGCCGTGGCGGGCCAGCAGCGCGGCGGCTTCGGGCTGGGCGATGCCGAGCTCGTCCATCAGCATGCGCTGGCCGCGGTCCACGAGCTTTTCGTTGCTGAGCTGCATGTCCACCATTTTGTTGCCTTTTACCCGGCCCAGGCGGATGAAGGTGGCGGTAGTCAGCATGTTGAGCACCAGCTTTTGGGCTGTGCCGGCCTTGAGGCGCGTGCTGCCCGTGATGAACTCCGGCCCGGTCACGACCTCCACCGGCAGCTCGCAGGCCGCCGCCACCGCCAAGCCGGCGTTGCACACCACGCAGCCGGTGGCGAGGCCGGCGGCGCGGGCGGCTTGCAGGCCGCCTATCACGTAGGGCGTGCGGCCCGAGGCAGCGATGCCCACCAGCACGTCTTTTGCGGTGACGGCAAACTGCTGTAAATCAAGCCATGCCTGCTGGGCGTCGTCTTCCGCGCCTTCTACCGCCTGGCGGATGGCCCCGTCGCCCCCGGCCATAATGCCCACCACCAGCCCGGCCGGCACCCCAAACGTGGGCGGGCACTCCGAGGCATCGACCACGCCCAGCCGCCCGCTCGTGCCCGCCCCGATGTAAAACAGCCGCCCCCCGGCGCGCAACCGCGCCACGGTGGCTTCAACCAGTTTTTCGAGCTGCGGCAGGGCTTTGCTCACGGCCAGCGGCACGGTTTGGTCTTCGTGGTTCATGCCCGCGAGAATGTCGGTCGTGGGCCAGTTTTCGAGGTTTTGGTAGGTAGAAGGTGCTTCGGTGGTCATTGTAATGTAGGGTAAGCTTTAGCTTGCCGTAAAAGTAAAGAGGCGCCAAAAAGGCAAGCTAAAGCTTACCCTACGCCAGCCGCCCGACGATGGTAAATTTATCAAACACCGTGGCCAGGTGCGGCGCGTCTTCGTCCAGCTCGCGGGTGAGGTCCTGGCCGGCCCAGTGCTCGTAGTGGTTGCCGCGCTGCCACAGGCGCGAGCGGCTCACGTCGTAAATATTGCCTTGGTAGGCCACCCAGATTTCGTCGCGGTCCTGGCCGTTGCGCAGGGCGAGTTGGTTTTTGGTGTACGTTTTTAAATCGTCTGTCATACTGACTTATAGCGTCTGTCATGCTGAGCGCAGCGGAGTCGAGTTGAAGCATCTTTATTGGCGAACTAACTCTTGACGCTTGGCAACGAAGCGGTAGAGATGCTTCGGCTGCGCTGCGCTCAGTATGGCAAACGTATTATCATTATCCGGTTGCGCTATGTTCAGCATGACCAATGCTCCCTACCCCAGCAGGGCCTGCGTGCGAATCCAGCGCTGCGGCAAGTCACCCTGGGCGGCAAAAAGGTAGTCTTGGTGGGTGCAGGGCACGATGCGCTTGACCAGCGGCGGGGTCATGCTCTCGACCTCCATCCACCATTTGGGCACGTCGTTGACGCGGCGCGACTTGTAGAACACCAGCTCGGAGGGCTGGCCCTTGCCAGCATTGGGCAGCACCAGCGTGTAGGTGAGGAAGCGGTAGGTGCCGAAGCCCGTTTCGGGGGTGCGGTGGTAGTAGCCTTCGATAAAGTACCAGAGCATGGTGGCCAGCGTGGCGGCGGCCAGGCCGTGCGGGTCGTGGTCGGGCCGGTAGCCATAGAGGCCGATGGAAGTCAGTTGCTCGTTGTGGCCCGCGTACCAGCACAGCTGCGCGGCATCCTCGTTGGTGAGGCCGAAGGGGCTGGCCGGGGCGTAGCCGGGCGCGTCTTGCCAGCGAATGGCGGCGATGTCGAAGCTCACAAAACTGGCTTGGCGCAGCGCGGGTTCGGCCTGGCTGCGGTCGGCGCGCAGCTTGCCCACGCTCATCATCTCGAAGTACAGCTTCTCAAACGCCGCCGTGATGTCGGGTGGCGTGAGGTACTCCTGGTGGCCGAGGTGCGCGCAGCTAAACACAAAATTGGGCTGGTGCAGCAGCAGGCGGCGCAGGTGGCTGGCCTCGGCGGGCTGGCCGGGCATGGGCAGCGCCATGTCGGGCCGCGAGTCGATAACGGCAAAATTGATGGCCGGCGTCGCCTCATCGAGCCGGGGCTCGTAGGCCATAAACTGGCCATAGTCGAGGTCGTGGCCGCCACCCAGCAAAATGGGCAGTGTGTTGGCTTCCAGCAAGGTACTCACAATTTCGCACAGGCGGCGGTAGGTATCGTCGAGGCTGAGGCCGGGGCGCAGATTGCCTAAATCGACGAGCCGCAGCGGGCCGGTGCCGCGCTGCAAGGCGTAGAAGCGCTCGCGCACGCGGTTGGCGCCGTGCTGGCCGGCGGGCGGCGGGCCGGCGGCCGTGCCGCGCCACTCATCGAGGCCGATGAGGGCGAGGTCGGCGGTGCGCCAGTCGGGGAAGTCTTCGGCGAAGCGGGTGACGTAGGCCGCCACGGTGGTGGGCGCGGCCGAGGGGGCAGTCAGCTCGTCGGGGAGCGGGTCAAAAAATAAGGCCAGGTTCATCAGTCAGCGCGGCGGGCGCGGCCAAATTTACGCCCCGGCGCGCCCCGGCCGGGCTACCTGGCCAGGGCGGCGGGCAGCCCCCGCGCCGGATTTCCGCAAAAAACCTGTTTCTTTAGCGCTTCATTCTTCCCGTTGCCGCCCCTGCCCCGCCCTATGGACGTCCGCCGCTCCTTCGATATTCTAGCTAACCAGCTCGAAAAGTTTCCCAAGCCCGATGCGCTGGCCGCCAAAATCAACGGCCAGTACCAGCCGCTCAGCAGCCAGCAGGTGCAGGACCAGGCCAACCTGGTGAGCCTGGGCTTGCTGAAGCTGGGGCTGAAAAAGGACGATAAAGTCGCCATTATCAGCATGAACCGGCCCGAGTGGCTGCTCGCCGATTTTGGCATCGCCCAGATTGGCGGTACCAGCGTGCCGATGTACCCCAGCATCACGGTCGAGGACTACCGCTACATTTTCACCGATGCCGGCGTGCGGGCCGTATTCGTGAGCGACAAGCACCTGTACGCCAAGGTCAAGGAAGCCACGGCCGAGCTGGATATTCCGGCCGAAAACGTCTTCACGTTCGACAAGGTGGACGGTGCGCGCCACTTCGAGGAGCTGCTGGCGCTGGGCCGCCAAGGCAACCCCGCCGACCTGGAGCCGCTGAAAGCCGCTGTGCAGCCCGACGACCTGCTGACGCTCATTTACACCAGCGGCACCACCGGGCAGCCCAAGGGCGTGATGCTCACGCACAACAACCTGCTCAGCAACTGCCGCAACTCTGCTCGCTACGTACCTGTCGGCCAGGAAGACAAGGCCTTGAGCTTCTTGCCCTTGTGCCACATTTTCGAGCGCATGGTGACGTACTTATACATGATACACGGCGTGAGCATCTACTACGCCGAGAGCATGGAAACCATCGCCGACAACCTGCGCGAGGTGCACCCCAGCATCTTCACCACCGTGCCGCGCCTGCTGGAAAAAGTGTATGACAAAATCGTGGCCAAGGGCCACGAGCAAACCGGCCTCAAGCACAAGCTCTTCTTCTGGGCCCTGGATTTGGGCTTGAAATTTGACCCGCAGAAAAACCAGGGCTTCATCTACAACACCGAGCTGGCGCTGGCCAACAAGCTCATCTTCAACAAATGGCGCGAGGCGCTGGGCGGCAACCTGCGCTGCATCGTGAGCGGAGGCGGGGCCTTGCAGCCGCGGCTGGCGCGCGTGTTCTGGGCCGCCCAGATTCGGGTGATGGAGGGCTACGGCCTCACCGAAACCTCGCCCGTAATTGCGGTGAACGGCTACGAGCCGGAGAACAACATGATTGGCACGGTGGGGCCGCTCATTGATAATATGGAAGTCAAAATCGCCGCCGATGGCGAGATTCTAACCCGCTCGACCTGCGTAATGAAGGGCTACTACAACAAGCCCGAGCTCACGGCCCAGGAGATTGACGCCGATGGCTGGTTTCATACCGGCGACATTGGCGAATTTGTGAACGGGCGGTTTCTCAAGATTACCGACCGTAAAAAGGAAATGTTCAAGACGAGCGGCGGCAAGTACATTGCCCCGCAAGTCATTGAAAACAAAGTAAAAGAAGACCCGCTTGTGGAGCAGATAATGGTAGTAGGGGCCGACCGCAAGTTTCCGGCCGCGCTCATCGTGCCAGCCTTTGATGAGCTAAAGAAGTGGGCCGAGAAAAACGGCGTCGCGGCCAAAGCCAACGCCGACCTGGTGAAGGACGAGAAGGTGGCGAAGCTCTACCACGACTTGGTGAAGAAGTACAACCAGGGCTTCGCGCAGTGGGAGCAGGTCAAAAAAGAGGTGCTACTGCCTGAACTCTGGACGGTGGAAAGCGGCGAAATGACGCCCACGATGAAGGTGAAGCGCAAGGTAATAATGGAGAAAAACCAAGCGCTTATTGAGGATTTGTACGCCCGCGCCGAGAAGGAGCCGCACGCGCCGGGGCAGCATTAGCAATAGGTGAGAGTATTGTGTTTATGTCCGTCATGCTGAGCTTGCCGAAGCATCGCTACCGCACCGTTGAACTAAGCGGTAGCGATGCTTCGGCAAGCTCAGCATGACGGATGTGTTTTTAACACAAACTAGTATGCAAGCCTAACAAATTTCTTCGTATGTTTACCGCTCTTTCCCCGCGCGCATGAAACCCGAAGAAACCGTCGATTATAACATCAAAGTAGCCTGGCACGCCATTTCGCGCATGTACAACACGCAGGCCGCCCGCTACGACATCACGACCAGCATCGGCTTCGTGCTGCTCAACATCGACCAGGAGCAGGGCACGCCGGCCACCAAAATAGCGCCATTATTGGGCCTCGAAACGCGCTCGCTCACGCGGATTCTGCGCAGCATGGAGGAAAAGGGCCTCATTTACAAGCAGGCCGATACGCAGGACAAGCGCTCGGTCCGCATCTTTCTGACCGAGCTGGGGCTGGAGAAAAAGGAGGTTTCGCGCCAGACCGTGCGGCATTTCAACCAGAAGATGCGCGCCAAAATCCCGCAGGGCCAGCTCGATGTTTTCTTCAAAGTGGCTGGTCAGATTACGAGCATGATTGAGGGCAAGACCCTGTTCGACGACTTCGAGCTGAAGCCGCTGCGCAAGGAGGTATAGCCCTAAAAACGTTTGTCATGCTGACGAAGGAAGCATCTTATCACGGCCACCTTCGCTAGCTATTACTTCCCACCCAACTCGGACGGAGCGAACGTGATAAGGTCCTTCGCTGCGCTCAGGATGACAAAATAATTTATGAAACGTACCATCAAGAAAGTTGCCGTGCTGGGCTCCGGCGTCATGGGCTCGCGCATTGCCTGCCACTTCGCCAACATCGGCGTGCCGGTGCTGCTACTCGACATCGCGCCCAAGGAGCTGACGACTGACGAGGAGAAAAAAGGCCTGAAGCTGGACGCGCCCGCCGTGCGCAACCGCATCGTAAACAGCGCGTTGCAGGCGGCCGTGGTGGCCAACCCGTCGCCGCTGTACCGCAAGAGCGAGGTGAGCCGCATCAAGACCGGCAACTTCGATGATAACCTGAAAGATATTGCTACCTGCGACTGGGTGATTGAGGTAGTGGTGGAGCGGCTCGACATTAAAAAGAGCCTCTACGAGCGCGTGGAGCAGTTCCGCAAGAATGGCACGCTGATTACGAGCAATACTTCGGGCATCCCGATTCACCTGCTGGCCGAGGGCCGCTCAGAGGATTTCAAACAGCACTTCGCGGGCACGCACTTCTTCAACCCGCCGCGCTATTTAAAGCTGCTGGAAATTATTCCGACCCCGGAAACCAAGCCGGAGGTAGTTGATTTCCTGCTGCACTACGGCGATTTGTACCTGGGTAAGACGGTAGTCTTGGCCAAGGACACGCCGGGCTTCATCGCCAACCGCGTGGGCGTATTTGCCCTGCTCGACGCCATGCAGACCATGCAGAAGCTGGGCCTGACGGTGGAGGAAACCGATAAGCTGACCGGCCCGGTTATCGGCCACGCCAAGTCGGCCACGCTGCGCACCTCGGACGTGGTGGGGCTGGACACGACCATCAACGTGGCCAACGGCTTGGCTCAGGGCCTACCCGATGACGAGGCCAGAGACGTGTTCGCGCTGCCCGATTTTGTGAAGCAGATGGGCGAGAACAAGTGGCTGGGTGACAAAACCGGCCAGGGCTTCTACAAGAAAGTGAAGGGCGAGGGCGGCAAGTCGGAAATCCACGCGCTGGACCTGAACACGTTGGAATACAAGCCTTCGCAGAAGGTGAAGTTTGCCACGCTGGAGCTGACCAAGAGCATCGACAAGCTGGCTGACCGTTTCAAAGTACTAGTGAGCGGCAAGGACAAGGCGGGCGAGTTTTACCGCCTGAGCTTCGGCAGCCTCTTCGCCTACGTGAGCAACCGCATCCCCGAAATCGCGGACCAGCTCTATAAGATTGACGACGCGCTGCGCGCCGGCTTCGG
>JAKONR010000527.1 GCA_022701825.1 Hymenobacteraceae bacterium
ACCGACGAGCGCGGGCGGCCCGTGCCCGATGCCGACCTCACGGCCTATGCCTACACCAGCAAGTTTGAGGCGAGCGCCGCGCCCGCGCTGCCCACGTTTAACCGGCCGGTGGTGGGGCGGCAGGCGCGGCGGCGGTTTCGGCTGGCGGGCACGTTTGCGGAGCAGCCCGAAAGCCGCCGCCTGCTGCCGTGGCGCGAGTGGCGCACGCGCCTGGGGCTCGATTCGCTGCGCTTTTACCAGTTTTTGTATCCCGAAAGCGGCGCGTTTTACGAGTACCGGCCCGCGCCGGGCGGTCTCACCCAACTTGCGCCTTTTGTGGTCGATTCGGGCCGGGTGCAGGCTCCGGTGGCGGTGTACGTAGATGGGCAGCCGGTGTACGTTCACGACGTCAACCAGTTTGATGCCTACGCCATGGTGGCCGACAGCGGGCACCACACACTCAGCATCCGCACCCGCGACCGCCTCGTGACGCTCGACGATGTGTACCTGCGCCCGCTGCGCAAGCTCACGCTCAGCCTGGATGTCAACCACCCCTGCACCGAGCTGCGGGTAGAAAAGCGTAAGCCCCAGCTCGATGAGACCGAGCTAGCGCAGCTGCGCCGCTCGCTGCTGCTACTCGATACCGAAAATAACGCCAGCTTCACGACGCTGCGCCAGGGGCCGCGACTGCGCGTGCCACGCCCCACCGGCGGCTACCAAAACCGTTATACCGGTGGGTACCAGCATACCTACGGCCGTCTGCAAGTGGCGGGGCCATTCCAGCCCGATTCGGTGCTGCTGCGCCGGGCCGGGGGCGTGCGCAGCAAGTTCTTGTTTGAGCCACTGTATGCCTACACCGTGCGGCCACAGTTCTTAAAAATGGCTTGCGCCGAGCCGGCTAGCTTTGGCAGCCTCGGCGGAGCGGGCCTGCTCACGCCGCTGCCGCTAAGCGGATTTGCCCTCACCGAGGCCGACGTGCGGGCCAACTTTTTGCCGCCCGTGGCGGCTGCGCCGCTGCCGATTTACACGCTCAACTCGCTTTTTACCGAGCCTACCCGCACGCCCCGCGGCCAGGGCCGGCTGGAGGTGCGCCTGCCGCCCCACCCCGACTCGGCCCGGCACCCGCTGCCCACACCGCGCTACATCTTCCTCACCCGGCCCGGCCAGCCCAAATACCTGCGCCTCGACCGCTGGCAGCGGTTGCACGCGCTGGCCCCCGGCCGCTACCAGGTGGCCGTGCTGCTGAGCGACAGCACCTGCCTGGTGCCCGCCGAGCCGGTATTCATTCAGGCCGATGGCCAGACGTATTTGCAGCTGCAATGGGGCGACCGGCAGGCGGCCGGGGCGCTCGGCCGCCGCATCGGGCGGCTGGTGCGCGCGCGCGCGCAGCCCACGGCCCAGGTGGGGCCCCAAAGGCCACCCACCGCGCCGCCCGTGGCCGAGCCGCTACTGCCCGGCGAGGGGCGGCTGGTGCGCGGGCAGGTCGTGGATGCGACCACCGAGGAAGGCCTGCCAGGCGTTACGATTTTGGTGAAAGGCACGACCATTGGGGTTTCTACCGCCATGGATGGCAGCTTTGCCCTGCGGGTGCCGTGGGGCTGGGTTACGCTGGTGGCCTCCTACATCGGCTACACTGGGCAAGAGGTTGAAACCGAGTACCAGCGCCAGCTTACTTTTAGGCTGAGCGCCGACAAGCAGTCCTTGCAAGAAGTGGTAGTGGTGGGCTATGGCTCGGTGCCGGCCCTGGGGCTTATGGGCCGGGTAGCGGGGCTGCAAGTGCAGTCGGCGCAGCCTGGCTTGAGCCCCGATGTGCGCGTGATGCTGCGCGGCTCGCGCTCTAGCACTGGGGCTACTATGGCGCTGGTCGTTATCGATGGCATCATCTCCTCAAGCCAGGCGCTGGCCGCTCTCAACCCTAATGACATCGCCACTACGCAGGTGCTGAAAGGCAGCGCGGCCACCGCCATCTACGGTGCCCGCGCCGCCAATGGCGTACTCATCATCACGACCAAAGCTGGCGCGGGCCAGCCCGGCGCGCTGCTGGCCGCCGCACCCGGCGCCCGCCCCGCGCTGCCCGACGTGCCCCTCGGCGACCCGCGCCTGGCCCTGCGCCGCCACTTCCGCGACTACGCCTGGTGGCGGCCCACGCTAAGTACCGATGCCCAGGGCCAGGCCCACACCGAAGTGGTGCTGCCCGACGACGTGACCAGCTGGGACACTTTCGTGCTGGGCTCTGATGGGCACCGGCGCACCGGCAGCACCACCGGCCAGCTGCGCGCCTACAAGGGCCTGCTGGCCGAGCTGGCCGGCCCCCGCTTTTTGGTGGCCGGCGACCGGGCGCAGGTGCTGGGTAAAGTGCTGAACTACCGCCCCGACACGGCGCAGGTCACGACTACGTTTAAGGTAGGGGCGCAGGTCGTTCGCACGCAGGCGCACCGCGTCAGCAGCTCGGCCCTTGATACGCTCACGGTGGCTGCCCCCACCGCCGGAGCCGATTCGGTGCAAATCACCTACGGGCTGACGACGGCGGGCGGCTACGCCGATGGCGAGCAGCGCAGCATAGCAGTGGTGCCAGCCGGCACCCGCGAGCGCCTGGGCACTTATGCCGTAGTGACGGCGGCTGATACCACACTGACCTTGCCGCTCGACCCCAAGCTGGGCGAAGTAACCGTGCGCCTCGAAAGCGACGCCCTGCCCACGCTGCTTTCCGAGATTCAGCACCTGCACGCCTACGCCTACCTCTGCAACGAGCAAATGGCCTCCAAGCTGCTGGCGCTGCTGCTAGAGCGCCGCATCTGCACGGTGCAAAATGTGGCTTTTCGGGGCGATAAGGCGGTTAATTTTCTGGTGCGCAAGCTTCAGGAAAGCCAGCGCAAGGCCGAAGGCCTGTGGGGCACCTGGGCCACTACCGCGCCAAGCTATTGGGTGTCGGCCCACGTGCTGGAAGCATTGCTAGGGGCCGAAAAAGCGGGCTACCGCGTCGAATTGAACCGGCCCGCGCTGCAAGCCCACCTGCTGCGCGAGCTGGATGAGGCGCTGCGCATCCCCACTGCCATGCCCACCGTGGCCGAGCGCCGGCGCGGCATTTTGCCCCGCCCCACGCCCGCCGAGACCGACGACCAGCTGCGCCTCCTGCGCCTGCTGCACCAGCTGGGCGCCCCCACCGACTACCGCACCTACCTCGACCGCATCGACCGCGCCCGGTCCGGCCGCCGCGCCCTCGACCGCTACCTGGCCAGCACCGAGTTGCGCCAGCAAGTGGGCCTGCCCTACCAGCTCGACAGCCTGCGGCGCTACCGCCTGCGCACCGAGCTGGGCGGCGTGTTTTATGCCGACACGGCGGGCCAAAATACCTACTACCGCTACCTGCTGCCCGACCGCGTGGCCACCACCCTACTGGCCTACCGCGTGCTGCGCGCCCAGGGCGGCCACGCGGCCGAATTGGTGCGCATTCGCACGTTTTTGCTGGGTTTGCGGGGCGGCGGCTACTGGGGCAGCACCTACGCGGCGGCCTCCATTATGGCCACCATCGGCCCCGATTTGCTGGCGCCGGGTGGGCGGGGCGTAATGGCCCAGGTGCGGCTGACGGGCGCGCCCGCCGCCCGCGAGGCGGGCGCCATCACGAAATTTCCCTTCGACCTGAAGCTGCCCGCGCCCGATGGCCCGCTGCTACTGCACAAAACCGGCGGCCTGCCCGTGTACGCCACTGCCTACCAAACCCGCTGGAACCCCGCGCCCGCCCCGGCCGCCCGGCCCTTCACCGTAACGACTACCCTCGCCGGCCAAACCGGCCGCCGCATCAGTCTGCGCGCCGGCCAGCCCGCCGAGTTGCTCGTGACGGTAGAGGTAAAAGCCGAGGCGCGCTACGTGCTGCTCGAAGTGCCCATTCCGGCCGGCTGCTCCTACGGCCCCGCGCCCACGCCCAATGCGCTGGAAGTGCACCGTGAAAACCTGCGCCACCAGGCCGGTATTTTCATTGATTATTTGCCCATCGGCCGGCACACGTTTCGGGTGGCCTTGCAGCCGCGCTACCGGGGGCAGTACACCCTCAATCCCGCCCGCGCCGAGCTGGTGTATTTTCCTACCAAGTACGGGCGCACGGGCAGCAAGCAGGTTGGTATCCGGTAAAAGGCTATATTGGGCCTGCCGGTAATTAAAGCGTGTCGGCAGGCAGCTTTCAACCAAACGCCGCAAATTCTTTCGCTAGGCGGCCCTTTGGGCGGTATTATTCTAGCTTAAAACTGCACTCTGCTACGGCGGGGCCGAGAAGGCCGAACTTAGCAAAAACCAGCTGGCTATTATTGCGTTTCAGGAAACAATTATTTTATTTTCCACCTCTATAGCTATCATGAGAAAGTCTTTAGTAGGCCTGGCCGCGCTTGCGGCCCTGGCCGCCTGCCGCGAGTCTAATACCAGCGTAAAAAGCGCGCCATCGGCCGAGCCCATCGCGGCCACCAAAACGCTGTGCTTCGACACTACTTTCACGAAGCCCAACCAGCAGCCCCGCGCCTACTCCTACACCGCCGACATCGTGGTGGGCACCGGCAAAACGGTGACCGTACCGGTCCAGATTGACTGGACCACCGTATCAGAAGGCGGCTGCCTGCAAGTGGCCTCGCTCCGGGTGTACCAGCTCGGCGCCGCCGACCTGCGCACCAACGTCGTTGTGAAAGCCATGCGCGACGCAGCCTGCAAGCCCGGCCCCTTGCCCAGCGGCCCCGGCCGCACGCCCACCGGCGCGGTGTACGTCAATCTCACCTGCCAGGCCAAAGCGGTGCGTGCGTTCAGCAGCTTTCGCTTTATGCTCAATGGCCTGGGCTACCACGATAACCTGGAGCAAACCCTGACCACCGCCAATGCTACGGCCCGGTAGACTCTGTTTACTACCTTTTTAACAAAAAGTCCCGGCCAGCTAGCCGGGACTTTTTATTGGGTGCCAGCGACCGCCAGCATAGTCCGACGCGCCTTGCGGCGGCAATCGCTTCGGGGCTGAGCGGAGGGCAGGGTTTTAGTCCTGCATAATAGCCCGCAGGTCGTGCAACCGCCGCCGCATGGGCCGGATAACTTCTTCGGGCACCGGCACGGCCGGGCCATAGCGGGCCGTGAGGTAGCGCACCAGTGCCCCCAGGCCATATACCTCGTCGCGGGCAGCCTGTGCCAGGGCCTGCCACTGCGCCGGGCCGAGCGCCAGCGTGCGGTGGCAGTGGTAGCGCACCACGATGGCCTGGCTCACGATACCAACCAATTCCTCAAGCAGTTGCTGTTCTTCGTCGCTAAATTCCCGTGGCTGTGGGCCGGCCAGGCACAGCGTGCCGATAACGTGCTGGTCGGGCATTCGCAGCGGAGCCCCGGCGTAGAACCGCATGCCCTGGTCGAGGCACTTTTGAATCGCGGCGTCGTCGAGCGGTGTGCGGGCCGCCGCGGCCAAATCGTGGTAAACCACCACCCGGCCGTGCTTAACGACCTGCGCGCACAGTAGCTCGGCGCGGGGGTTGGGCGGCAGCGGCGGCAAGCCAAAGGTGGCCTTGTAATGCACCCGCTCCGCATCGACGAGGCTCACGTAGGCAATTGGCAGCCGAAAAGCCGCCCCGGCCAGCACCACCATTTCGTCGAACAGCTCTTCCTGCAACGCGTGCAAAATCTCATACTGATGCAGCGACCTCAGGCGCTCGGCCTCGTTGGCCGGCAGTAGAATAGCGGGAGTAGCCGTCATAGAGAAGAAAATAAAAACTTGATTAAATACTATTTATAATCCGTAGCCTATGCTGAGATACCCAAATATAGGACCCCTCAGCCAATGCTGCCTGCTGCTTCGGCATGCAAGTTGTAAAACCGCCTAAGGCAGGGCACTACTGGCCCGCAGCTTCTGCGAGGCGCTGCCTGGCCATCGCTGGCCAGCAGCCAGCTTCTGGCAGGGCCTGGCTACGGGCACTTGAAAAATTAGCGAGCAAATAAATTTGCACTTTACCTAATTAATAACCTAGTTTTGCGGCTGTATAAGCACTTATTCAATAGCTATTTTATGAATTATTTAAGTTACAAAGATGCTTTTTCGGCATTAGTACAAGAGAATGATGGGGTATTACCAGATTTGTACGAAACGGTTACTCTCACTATTCTTTGCCACCCCGCCGAGGCCCCACCCATCGCCACGGTGGCCGATGTAGTAGCCTACGCTATCGTAGAAACGAGCGAAGAATTTCGGGTGGCGGCTTTCAGGCGGCAGCCAGCTAGTCCAGTGTCCGCAACTGGTAGATTCGCGGGCCCTTACTTGGGTTTTGAGCACATTATGGAGCATGCCACCACCTGCTGCAACTAAGCCACTATTCTACACAAAGTACTATTCTGCAAGAGCCGACCCTGAAACGCGCCACTTGGGTGACAGTGCCGGCGCGCTAGGCGGTTAGGTGCTCATCTGCCTTAGCACAGGCCTGCCCGGCGCCAAAAACTGGCACTAAAAAAGCGCTGACCTGCTGGTCAGCGCTTTCTTGAGCGGGTGGGTAGGAGAGCAGGGCGTAGAGGTTACTGGCTTTTCCAGGAAAGGCGGGCAAATACTTCGTGGGGCAGCAATTGCGCGCCGTACAGCAAGGCCGCCGAATGCGGCGCCCGAGTGCTCCACTGGGCGACTACGCCGTCCATTTCTTCGGGCGTGAAAGAATCCATCAGGCCTTGGTAGCCGAGGAGCTTATCCCAGCCCCAGCGGGCCAGTAGCTGCCCGGCGTGCAGCAAAAAATCCTGCAAGTCGGTCAGGTGGCGGGGGCCAGCATTGTATTCCACGGCGATGTAGCACTCGGTAGGGTGCTCGAGGAGCCGGCCCACTGGATTTTCAAAATACGTAGCGTGCCGCTTGGCGGAAGCCTCAATAGGATTAAGCATAGAATGACTTTACCTGCCGATTGATTGGCAATAGTACTATCTCAAAGCTACTTGCATAAGCTTGTAGTTGAGTTATAAACATCTATTTTTTATGCTAAATCCCTTTCCTGTGCTATCCAGCCGCTTGGCCTTCGACAAAGCCCCGCCGCAGCGCGGGGCCTAGGGCTGCGGCACGTTGGTGAGGCGCCCCTCGCTATTTATCCACAGCGACACCGGGGGGCGGGGGGCTACCGGCGGGGCACGCCGGCCGAGCTTATCGCAAAGCACTAGGTACAGAATACCCAAAAGCGGCCCGAAGGAAACGGAACCGAGCAGACGCAGGTGCCAGTACTGCGACTGGCTCAGGCCGAGGTAATCGTAGGCGAGGAGCTTGAGGAAGTGGTCCATGTATACCTAGACAAATACTAAGCCGCTGCTGTTCAACAAGTAGAATGGAATGGCTGCACTAGCCCCAGCGGTGGGCGGCGCTACGCCCGCTCAATATCCGCTTGGGCGGTGCAGCCTTCCTCGATAGTGCAGATATGCTTCACCGGGCCGTCGAAAACTACTTGCCCCTGTTGGTCTTTCACTAGCTGGTGCACGGCAACTTTCAGCTGCCCGCCGGCGCGCTACGCAAAGCCCATGGGCTCGACGCGCGGGTTCAGCTCGTGCCATTGCCGCAGCCAGTAGCCGCGCACCTGCTCGTGGCCAGTGGCACAGCCGCCCGCCCAGGCCCGCGACCAGCGCACCTGCGGAGCAAACGTGGCCAGGATGGCCGGAATATCGCGGGCATTGAAGGCGGCGTATATTTTCCAAAGCGGGTTGTGCCGCGCTTATAGTTAAAGCAAAAAGGGAAGCCGTGAAGCTCCGCGCAAGGCGCTACTCAGCGCAGGCGCACTGCCCTGGTACTAGCTACGCGCTACGCCGGTAGGTGAGCACCTGGTAGCCGCGGCGGCAGCTGGTGATGTACTGCGGCTGCCTGCTCGGATAGCCACGTCGGTTTGGCGCGAGGGGCGAGGTTAGCTCGCCGCTAAGAAACCGCGACAACGCACGGGGCGCAAGGCCGCACCGCCAGAGGCAACATAGCGCAGTCCTTGCTCGCGCTACCCTCGCCCACCGGGCCTGTGGTGGGCGGCACCAGCCACGCGTACTCGCGGGCGCTATCACTGTCAGAATCTCCCCAAGTGGCTGTTTTGAGTAGCACTCTTTTTCGACTAACGCCCCGTTTTTTTTGTAGTTGGCACATTTTTTCGCCTATTACTAGGCCTCACCATCCCCTTCAAGCTGGCAACTGCGCACTTCTCTTACGCACGCGAGCGGCGGCAAGCTTACGCGTCCTCAATGCACTAAATCGCGCAGAATATTCTTTAAAGCCAAGGGCACCGTTGGCACGCAATAAAAAACGCCCCTAGTACTAGACTAGGGGCGTTTTGGTGATCCCGCTGGGATTCGAACCCAGGACCCGTACATTAAAAGTGTACTGCTCTACCAGCTGAGCTACAGAATCGGTACTTTTGTGTTTCGACTTTTACAACCGCGGTGTGTTACCGTTTTTGTGGGTGCAAAAGTACAGCGACTTTTCTAACCCGACAACCCTGCGGCAAAAAAACCTTTGATTTTTGCGTACCCTCTTCTTCTTTGCCTACCTTATTACGCTGCCATTCTGGACGTTGGCCAGCGAAAAAAAAAATGATTTTTTTTCGCTGGCCGGCAGGCCTTTGATTCTTGGCCAGGCGCAGCGGGCCGATTCGCTCTTTGAACAAGGGCAGTATGAGGCGGCCCTGCCACTCTACCGCGCCCAGGTGTGGCGGCAGCGGCAAGTGTCGGCGCGCCTGTTAGTGCGCTTGGCTTATGCCGAGCATCAGCAGGCACACTATGCCGCCGAGCTGCTGTACCTGAATATGGCCCTGGCCCGGCAGCCGCGCCTCAGCACCTGGCGGCAACTGGCGGCCCTGGCCCAGCGGCAGCGGCTAGTGGGCTACCCCACCACTTGGCAGCAGGAGGTGCGCGTGCAGGTACTGCGCTACTACTACCCCGTGCTGCAAGGCTTGCTCACCGTGGCCGTACTGGGGGCCGTAGGGCTGCTGCTACGGCACCGGCGCACCGGCCGGGGCACTTGGGTGGTTTTCGGCGCCTACGTGCTGGCCACGGGAGCTTATCTGCGCTGGCTGCGGCCGGCGCCCACGGGCATCGTGGCCCGGCCCGGCGTAGCCCTGATGGCTGGCCCCGGTGCCGGGGCCGCTTGGCTTAGCACGGCCGCGCCCGGCGACCGCCTGCCCGTGCTGGGCCGCCAGGATATCTGGCTGCGCGTGCGCTGGCAAGAGCGGGTAGCCTACGTGCGGGCTGCCGATGCTTTCGTGGTAGAATGAGCGCCTGGCACTACCTCCTGCTGATGCTGGGCTGCGAAGACGGTCCTAATTCAGAACGTGGCACGCGCCCGCCACGGCGGCCCATCGTACCGAAGTAAGGTAAGCGGCGTGGCCGCGCAGGGTTGCGCAGCAAACAATTGGCGTAAGGCCGGCACTCGAAGCGGTGGCAGGTCGCGAGTGGCCAGCGTGAGGTGGGGTGTATGAGGGCGTTTTTCGGGTAGGTTGGCCAGTGATTGGGCTTCACACCAAGCTACCAGCCGAGCCTGTACGTCTCGTGCGGCGCGGCGGCCTGCTCCACGCGCACGACTAGCGTGCGGTCACCAAATTACGCAGAGTGCTCCAGCGCCACCGCACAGCTTGCCTGGGTGGCCGCCAAAGCTGCCACATGGGCCATCTTTGCCTCGACGGACGCGGGCCGACGGGAGGTGCGGCAGGCGCACGGCGCCGCAGCTGCTCATGAGGCAGTGCACCTCCTGCTTCAGCGCCCATAGTTGGAAAAAACGGGTTCGGGCGGCAGCGGCGCCACCACGTACAGCATACGCGTGGCGCGCTCAACAGGCGTAGTCGATTCAGTGGGCATCGCGAAGGATTGTCTAAAAACAACCGCTCGCTTATACGCCGAGGCCCGCCGCTCGGTCAGTTGGCCCGCACTACGGCCAGGGCCAAGTCGGCCCGTACTTCGGGCAAATCCAGCACCAGTTGCCCGTCCGCGCTCAGCGCTGCTAGATGCCCGGTTTCGTGCCCCATCACCGTATCCCAGAAGTGAATGGTGTAGCGGCCATCAGCCAGTCCCGGTAGCGTGAGCTGTACCGCCAGCGGCGGCACCCGCTGCCGCAGGGTGCCGCGCGTTTTGGTGGTGCAGTCGAGGCGTAGTAGCCACGCAATAGCCTGGGCGGTATCGCCGCAGGCAAAGCACGCAAAAGCCGCCGTAGATAGCCGCGCCTCATGGTTGAGGTTGCGCCGCCGAAACTGTGCCCAATCGATGAGCGGCAAAAAAGCGACCAGGCTGCGCTGCGCAGCTCGCATTCCGTGCGTGAGCACGTGCGGGTGGCGATTGGGCCAGCGCAGGCCGCCGCCCGCCCCGCCCGAGGCCAGGTGTGCCCACTGCATGTGCCGGAAATACTCGTCGTCAAATGCCACCGGCAGCGTACGCCCCCGGTCTTTGAAGCTGTGAATGGGTCCGTGCTCGCTATCTAAAAAAGGTTTCTCTGGAGGCAATTGTGCCAGCGCTTCTCGCATCAGCATGCCTGTGCAGCGGGCCGCCCCCACCGTGTCGCGCGGGTTGTCGATAGTGGCCGCGTCGTAGAAATGCGTAGTGGCAAAATCGAGCTCCGGATGCCGAAAAATGACTTCTCCCAAGCTGGGATGTTTAGCGAGCACCGGCCCAAAAAGCGATACCGTTTGGAGATGCGTACGGCCAAAACAACGCATTTCTACCTCGCGCAAGTGCTGGCTCACTTCACTAATAAATTCGTGAAAGCCGGCCGGGTTATTTTGCGCGTGCGCAGGGTGAATTTCATTCCATAAGTCCCAAGCAAACAGCGCACCGCTGCCGCCCCAGCGCTCAGCTGCAAACGTGAGCCGCCCCTTAATAGCAGCTCGCATAGCTGGGCTTAGCAGCCACTGCGACCGCCGAGCCACGGGCCCACCCTGCGCCTTGCTGTAGGGATGGTGCCGCCAGCGCCGCCACATCCAAAAAGTATCGTAGGGCGTAGCCAAGACCCGTAGGCCATATTTGGCGCAGAGCGCAAACAAGTCATCCCAGAAGCGCACCATATTGGGCTGAAAATACCCAATGGGCCGCTCTAGGTAGCGGTGCTCGGCTTGGCAATACTCCAGCATCAGGCGTAGGCACGTCACGCCATGGCTGGCCAACCACGCCAAATGACCTTCGACCGCCGCCACGTTCTGCCGGCGAAACAACCCTGCAAAATCAGGCCAAGTTATGGCATCGTTCTGCCCGATTGGCGTCCAAGGGTGCCCGTCTTCGGCCAGAAAATACGGCGCTTCGGGCGCCACCCTCACCCAGGGCAATTGGCAATTTTCGGAGTTCAACGAACTGCGTTTAGAAATAGCCAAGCTATGCGTTGCTACTCAAATGTAATTTTAGCGCTGCGCATAACGCGCAACACGTCCGTTTCTAAGTTATTAACAGCAGCTATCTGACCAATTCCCATTACTATGCACGAGCCAACAAAGGGACGAAACAAAGGGAAAATCAGTAATTAAAAATCGCCTTCCTCTTTGCGAAAATTGGCTAATACCAGCTTATCAGTCAACCCCGGCAGCCACTTATTCAGAAACACCGTGAGTTTTCCTTGCCCCGTGAGCACCAACGTGCGGCGACGCTGCTCCACGGCCTGGCGCAAGTGGCGAGCAACTTCTTCACTACTCATCATTTTGCCTTCATCGCGAGGCGTATCGTTTTGCGCTTGGCCGTTAGCCATCAGCGCCGCATGGCGAATATTAGACGCCGTAAAGCCGGGCGCGGCAGTGAGTACGTTCACACCTTGCGGCAACAACTCTGTACGCAACGCCTCAAGAAAGCCATTCATAGCAAACTTAGACGCCGAATATCCCGTGCGACCTGGCAACCCCCGAAAGCCCGCAATACTGCTAATGCCGACAATGGTTCCTTTACTCTGCAACAGGTAGGGCAAGGCTGCCTTTGTAGTATAAACAGTGCCAAAAAAGTTGACTTGCATCAACTGCTCCAGCACCTTCACCTCTACATCGGCAAACTTAGCTCTCATACTCAAGCCAGCATTGTTGATAAGCACATCAAGACGACCAAAAGCCGCTATGGCATCAGCCACCGCTCGCTGAGCAGCATCTGGATTTCCTACATCAGCCTGCACAGTGTGGTAATCTATACCTGCCGCTGTCAATTCCGCAGCCGCGTCGGTCAGTTTAATCGTATCGCGCCCCGTGATAACTACTCTGGCTCCGGCCCGACCGAATTCTAACGCACAAGCACGGCCAATTCCAGAAGTTCCTCCGGTAATGAGAACAACAGTATTTTTCATTGGTATGGGCAGAAGTCAGGGAGTAGTAAAGGGTTTCCTCGCATTTCGTAATGAATAGAAGTATTTAGAAATTAGCTATACACCCACTTATATAATGTATGAAGTGAAATGCCACCTGATTAACAACCACCAACTTATTCACTATCCGATGCATAGAATACTTTAGCATATAATCTAAGTGTTTAGGAAGCAAGCTATCTAATCACTAGCACCTATTATCAGGGTAATAAATGATTTTGAGAGATAATAAGCAAGGAGCATCTTTTCTCAAAGTTATATATGCTTTGAAAATACTTTTTGCCACAAATTACCACAAACAGTAATTAGATAGTTGAAAGAATTTTCTTGATTTTATCTGTCTAAGCTCTAATACTAAACGTCTTAAACAAAGGGCTCATAAACGCAAAGCGCCCCCTGCTGGTCGCTGGCAAAAGCGAAGCAGGGGGCGCTACGATAAAGTTGGCGGCGACCGACTCTCCCACCGGTGAAGGCAGTACCATAGGCGCACCGGGGCTTAACGACTCTGTTCGGAATGGGAAGAGGTGAACACCCGGGC
>JAKONR010000571.1 GCA_022701825.1 Hymenobacteraceae bacterium
ATGCGGAAAAGCCAGGCCTTGGCGTTGGTGCCGGGCTCGAAGTACTCAAAAAAGCGGTACGCCTTGAGGTAGGTTTCCTGAACGAGGTCGTTGGCGTCGTCCTCATCCAGCGTCAGGCGGTAGGCGAAGTTGTAGAGCGGGTCGAGCACCGGCATCAGCTCAGCCTGAAAGCGCCGGTCCTTTTCCTCTTTGCTCAACTTCACCCGTTCGGGAGCGTCACTCATGAGTAGGTGTTAGACAGAAAGATGTGTGCGAGAGAATAGCAGTGCGAGCAAAGAGCGACGGGACACGGCAAGACAAACGATTGAGCTATTCAAAACTCACTGAAAATTCATCTTACTGCGCGGGCTGGTTGGCCTGCCCGCGTCGGACAGCAGTGCAAGTACGGATTAAACAACTTGTCGGGTTGCATTGATTTGCGACCAATCTGCTATCCGAGTCATTACCTGCGCCGTAGTAATGGCCCGAATGCAGACGCAGGCGGCCGGCGCGGCGCGGCAATCCTGGCAGTCGGGCCGGTCGAAAACCAGGTACTCGGCCCGCGGCCCCAACGGCCCCCAGCGCCCCGGGTGCATGGGCCGGATGGGTGGGTACAGCCCCAAAGCGTGCCGGCCCAGCGCGGCGGCCAGGTGCAGCGGCCCGGTACTGCCCGCCACCAGCCCATCGGCCGCGGCAATGAAGGCGATAAACTCGGGCAGCGCAAACGCGCCGGTGAGGTCGGCCGCCAGGTAGGGCTGGTAGTCGCGCAGCCAATCGGCGGCGGCCAGTTCCACGCCTTCGTCTTTGGTACCCGTGACAAAAACCCGGTGCCCGGCCGCGTGCAGCTGCCGCGCCAGGGCACCATAATTATCTAAGCCCCACTCGCGAGCGCTGCCCCGGCTGCGCGGGTGCAAAATGACGTTGAGTTGGCCCGGCTGCCGCTCGGCGAGCAGCGCCTGCCAGCGGGCGGCTAGCGGCGCGGCCGGCGCGAGGCGCACTAGCTCAGCTACTTCGGGCAGGGCGAGTGGGGCGGCGTAGCCCAGTGGCGCCAGCAGTTGCAGATTCAGCTGCGCCTCGTGCAGCGGCGAGTGGCGGCGGCTGAGGGCCACCAGCCGGTTGCAGGTGAGCCAGTGAAACAGCCGGTTGCGGGTGCCGATGCGGACGGGAATCTTCGCTTCTCTGGCCAAGCGGGCCAGCAGCCGGTTGGGAAAAACGTGAATAATGGCCGCCGCGGCGTAGCCGCGCAGCTGGGCCAAAAACGGCTCCACGGGCAGCTCGCCCGT
This sequence comes from Hymenobacteraceae bacterium, assembly GCA_022701825.1. Classification (GTDB taxonomy): domain Bacteria; phylum Bacteroidota; class Bacteroidia; order Cytophagales; family Hymenobacteraceae; genus Hymenobacter. Next base: position 1,263 of record JAKONR010000571.1, read on the forward strand.
CTCTACCTTTTTATCCAGTTCCAGAAACTCATCGACCCAGGGGCAGGCGGCCGCCACGGCCGCCGTGTAGCCGCGCCCGATGAGCACCACCCGGCAGCCCGGCTGCTGGTTCTTGAGCCAGCCGCACACGGGCAGCGTCAGCACCACATCGCCGATGGCGTCGGTGCGCGAGACGAGGAAGGTCGGGCTCATGCGGTGGGGGCGTCTTGGGTGCGGGTTTTGAGCTTGGCGAATTTCAGAAACACGCCCCCGGCCGAAATAGCGGCGATGCTGAGCCCGGCAAAGCCATCCAGAAAGCCCAGCCGGAACACGTAGCCGTGCCAGAATTTCCAGAGTGGCTTGAGCAGCAGGTGAAACAGCGTGACGTTGGCTTTGCCTTTCAAAGCCAATTCCTGGGCCGTGATGCTGGTGAACTTGTTGAGCTGGCTGACGTGCTGCGCGATGGAATGGTACGAGTAGTGCAGGGCGTCGCCGCGCAGCTGGCCGGTAGTGTGGCCGGGCTGCACCTCGTAGCGCTCGTGCAGCAGCAGGCCCTGCCAGCGCCCCAGGCGGCGGTCGTAGAGGCGCAGCTTGCGGTCGGGGTACCAGCCGCCGTGGCGCACCCAGCTGCCGCAGTAGTTGGTGAGGCGGGCCAGCGAGTAGGCGGCGTGCTGCCAGTGCTGCTTGGCCTCGCGGATGCTCTGGCGCAGCTCGTCGGTGAGCACCTCGTCGGCATCGAGCTGGAGCACGTGGTCGAAGCGCGCCTGGTCGGTGGCAAAGTTTTTTTGCTCCACGTAGCCGGCAAAGGCGTTTTGCACCACCCGCGCGCCGTGCTGCTGGCAGATGGCCACGGTGTTATCAGTCGAAAAGGAATCGACTACCAGCACCTCATCGGCCACATCGCCGAGCGCGGCCAGGCAGCGGCCGATGTTGGCTTCCTCATTGAAGGTGATGATGACGACGGAGAGCGCGGGCATAGCAACTGCAAAGCTAGGCGGCGGCCAATGGAGCGCCCCCAACCGAATATATTTCGGCATGAAAACACTCTTACTACTGCTGACTTTGGCGCTGCCGCAACTAAGCCACGCGCAGTCATACCAGGCCAAGGACGATACCGCGTTTCCGGCCGCCAAGCACAACTTTCACTACGTGGGCGACGACCAGCCCCTGAAAGATGCCGATTTTTCGGGTACCGACCTGGCGGGCAAGCCTGCCAGCGTGCCGCCGCCCAGCCAGCCGCCGCCGTTGGTACTGGCCGAGCCGCACCCCATCGAAGTGGCCGAATCGGAGCGGGCTTACACTGATGGCAAGCTGGACTACGCGGCTTCGGTGCTGGCCGAAGCCGCCAAGCTGGAGCCCGCCGACCCAACCGTACTCTATCACTACGCCCGCGCCCTGTATCGGGGCGAAGACACTAGGGAGCAGAGCTACGCCGTATATCAGCGTCTCATCAAGCTACTTGATGCGTATGGCCGCGAAAACGAGCACACCGTTACGGTTTATTTGCCTTTTCTGGAAGCGTATTTCAAGTTAGCCACGCTCCAACTCGATGCGCAGCAATGGGCGGGAGCTTCTTATAATTTGTCGCGGGCGGCGGCAGCCTTGCAAACCATGCCCGAAGCGGTGGCCCAGAATGCCCCGCTGCGCGAGCAGATTTTGCAGTACCAGACCGAGTGCTTTGCCAACCTGCACAACGCACAGCTATGCCGCTATTTTGGGCAGCGCACGCTACGCTTCTTTCCTAAAAACCAATACGTCAGGCAGTATTTGGCCACGCTGCCCCGGCCCAAGCGCTAGCAACTACGAGGCGCCTGGCAGTAGCAAAGTGAGTGAGCAGCGGTTCCGTCACGTAGCGCAGGCTTACGTATAGCCGTACTCATTCTACTTCGCTTTTATGCCTAGCTTACAAGACAAAATCATTCTCGTCACCGGCGCTACCTCGGGCATCGGCGAGGTAACGGCCCGCGAGCTGGCCCGGCAGGGCGCGCACGTCATCATCCTGGCCCGCAACGCCGACAAGGCCCGGAAAACGCAGCACGCCATCGTGGCCGCTACCGGCAACGAGCGCGTGGACGTGGTGCTGGCCGACCTTTCGGCGCTGGCGCAGGTGCACCGGGTAGCCGCTGAGTTGCACGATAAATACCCGCGCCTCGACGTACTGGTAAACAACGCCGGCCTCATGTTCGGGGCCGAGCGCGAGCTCTCGGCCGATGGCTACGAGATGACGCTGGCCACCAACCACCTGGGGCCGTTTTTGCTCACCAGCCTGCTGCTCGATTTGCTGCAAAAAAGCCCCGCCGCCCGCATCGTCAACGTGGCGTCGATGGCCTACCGTTTTTCCAAGCCCACGCTCGACGATATTCAGTCGGAGCGCAGCTACAGCCCGGTGTGGGAGTACGGCACCACCAAGCTCTGGAACATCATGTTCACGCAGGAGCTGGCCGAGCGCCTGCGCACCCACGGCATCACCAACGTGACGACCAACTGCCTGCACCCCGGCGCGGTGGCCACCGGCTACGGCAAGCAGACGGGCGGCATCGTGGGCGCGTTGCTCAGCCTAGGGCGGCCGTTCATGATTTCGCCCGAAAAAGGCGCGCAAACCAGCCTTTTCCTGGCTACCGATGCCAAAGTAGCCAACGTGAGCGGCGGCTTTTTCAGCAAGAAAAAGCTGGAGCCGGTAAAGAGCGACTTCAACACGCCCGCCAACAACCGCCGACTCTGGGAAATGAGCGAGCAGTTGACAAGCACAAACTTTCTCGATTAGATTGATGTTGGTACATTAATCAGGCTGCGGAGTGCTAGCTTTGTGGCGCACTATTGGTCGTCATGCTGAGCATTCTGCGCATGACGGGCGGGAGCTGCCGGCTACCCAACATCAACTATATCAACATTACGCTCATGGAATTAGGAATTGGCTCATTTGGCGAAGTAGCACCGGCGCATGTGGCGGGCGGCGACCGCATCGCGGCCCAGCGCATGCAGGAACTGCTGGCCCTGGCCCAAACCGCCGACGCCAGCGGCCTCGACGTGGTAGCCATTGGCGAGCACCATCGGGCCGACTACCTCGTCTCGGCCCCCGAGGTAGTGCTCGGAGCCATTGCCAGCACCACCCAGCGCATCCGCCTCAGCAGCGCCGTTACGGTGCTCAGCTCCACCGACCCGGTGCGGACGTTCCAGAATTTCAGCACCGTGGACCTTATTTCGAGCGGCCGGGCCGAGATTATCGCCGGGCGCGGCTCGTTCACCGAGTCGTTTCCGCTGTTTG
>JAKONR010000572.1 GCA_022701825.1 Hymenobacteraceae bacterium
TGGAAGTAGCGCACGCCGCTCACGTTGTCCCACACGCCGGCTTCCTGCAAGTGGCGCACCAGGGCGGGGTGGTCGCGGGTGGCCAGCACCAGCACGGCATCGTCGGGCACCAGGGCGTAGGGGTCGATGGGCACGGCGGCCAGCGTGCGGCGGTAGTACACGTAGGTAGCCAGCGAGAGCAACAGCAGCGCGGCCACCAGCAGGGCCAGAAGCTTGCGGGACATGGGGGCAAAAGTAGGGCCGCCCGCCAGCTTGGCCGCGCCCCGGCGCTAGCGGATGAAGGTGAGCGTGGCCCGCACGGTGTCGGGGTAGTAGGAGGCGGGGTTGAGGATAACCATGGCCACGGCGGTGTCCTTCACGTAGGTGCCGGCCGGGGTGTAGCGCAGGTAGCGGGCTTTGAGGCCGGCGGGGTCCAGGTAGTAATTGCGCAGGTAGGCGGTGGTATCTAGCGTGAAGCCGGGCAGGTAGGCGCCGTATTGCCACTCCAAGCGCTGGTAGCGCGTGTTGCGGTGGCGGATGCGCACGGCCAGGGTGCGCAGTTCGTTCGGACTAAAGTCCACGTTGTTGGTGCGGCCCAGCGCCAGCTCGTACACATTGGGGCCGTAGCGCGGAATGTTGCCCGCGTTCACGTTCGTGGCGAAGGTGAAGCGGCTCTGGTAGCGCTTGCCGTCGAGGAAGGGCTCCAGGCTAACGGCGTAGTACAACCCTTTGCGGTTGCGAAAGCTGAGCTGATACTTGCCCTGGGCGTCGGTGCGCAGCGAGTCGCCGGTCGGCGTGAAGTTTAGCGCGCCGTTAAAGCCTTTCGAAAACGACTCGATGGCCAGCAGCACGCCCGGCAGGGGCCGGCCGCTGTCGGCGCTGGTCACGGTGCCCTCCACCACGGTGAGCTGGTCGGCGGGCGCGTTGTTTTCGCAAGCGGTCAAGAGCGTAAGGCAGAGCAGGCTGGTGGCGGCCAGCACGCCGCCGCGCACTACGTAAACAGGTAGCATAGGAAGGGTGGTAAGCGTGTGGAACCAGGAGCCCAAAAGGCCCGCTTGCGGTTGCATTATACGGCAGGCCGTTTCTTTGGCAAAATTCTCCCTTGCTATGGCCGACGCCCTACCCCCTACCTCCCCTTCCGATGCCGATGCCGCGCCCGGCCATTTCAAGCGCGCCCTCACCCTCTTCGATGCCGTGATGCTCGTGACGGGCTCCATGATAGGCTCGGGCATCTTCCTGGTGTCGGCCGACATTGCCCGGCAGGTGGGCTCGGCGGGCTGGCTGCTGGTGGTGTGGCTGCTCACGGGCCTCATCACCATGGCCGGGGCCATCAGCTACGGCGAGCTGGCCGCCATGTTCCCTAAGGTGGGCGGGCAGTACGTGTACTTGCGCGAGGCCTTCGGCCGGCTGGTAGCGTTTCTCTACGGCTGGACGCTGTTTCTCGTCATCCAGACCGGCGTAATCGCGGCCGTGGCCGTGGCCTTTGCCAAGTTTACGGGCGTGCTCGTGCCCTGGTTTTCGGTTAATAACGTGCTGTTCTCCATCACGCTGCCGGGCTGGCATACGACGATTTTTCCCTTCAGCTCGGTGCAGCTGCTGGCCATTCTACTCATCGTGGCCATCACGGCCATCAATGCGCGGGGCGTGCAGGCGGGCAAGCTTATCCAAAACGTGCTGGGCTCGACCAAGCTCGTGGCCTTGGCGCTGCTCATCCTGTTTGGCCTGTTTTTGGGCCTGAATGCCGAGGCCGTGCAGGCCAATTTCCACGACCTGTGGACGGCCACGCGCTCGCCCGCGCCGGGCGCGGCGGGTGGCGTGCTGCCCATCGGGGCGGGCGGCCTGGTCATCGCCATCGGCATGGCCATGACGGGCTCGCTGTTCTCGTCCGACTCGTGGAACAACATCGGCTTCGCGGGCGAGGAGATTCAGAACCCCGAGCGCACGCTGGTGCGCAGCATGGCGCTGGGCACGGCCATCGTCACCACGCTCTACATCCTCATCAACATCGTGTACCTGCTGGTGCTGCCCCTAAAAGGCTCGCCCGAGGCTACTACCCTGGCTGGCCGCGGCATACAGTACGCCACCGACGACCGCGTGGCCACGGCCGTGGCCGAGTCGGTAATGGGCCAGGGCGGGGCCTACGTGCTGGCCGTGCTCATCATGCTCAGCACCTTCGGGGCCAACAACGGCATCATCCTGAGCGGCGCGCGCGCCTACTTCGCCATGGCTAAGGACGGGCTGTTCTTTCCCTCGCTGGCCACCCTCAACCGGGCCGGCGTGCCCGGCCGGGCCCTGTGGGTGCAGTGCCTGTGGGCCTGCCTGCTGTGCCTGAGCGGCAGCTACGGGCAGCTGCTCAACTACGTGATGTTCTCGGTTATTTTGTTCTACCTCATTACCATTATCGGCATTTTCGTATTGCGCCGCACCCGGCCCGATGCCCACCGCCCCTACCGCGCCTGGGGCTACCCGGTGCTGCCGGGCATCTACGTGGCGCTGGCCTCGGCCTTTTGCGTTATCCTGCTCATCGCGCCCGACACGGCCGAGTACTCGCGCTACGGCCTGGGCCTGGTGGCGCTGGGGCTGCCGGTGTACTTCTTGTTTGGGCGCAAGATGGGCGGGGCGTAGCTGGCCGCCGCACGGGTCGTTTTCTTTCCCTTGGTTCGCTTCTCCATGACTTCTTTCCTTCTCAGCGGCCTGCTGGTGGTACTAGCGGCCACTGCCAGCCAGGCGCAGCCCACGCGCTGGCTCAACCCTCCCAAGCAAGTAACGACCACCCCCAAAGGCGTGCGGGTGCAGGTAGCGGGCGGCACCGACTTCTGGCGGGTCACGCACTATGGCTTCATCCGCGACAACGGGCACTTCTACTTTCAGGAGCAAACGGGTGACTTCGAGGCCAAAGTGAAGGTGGTGGGCCAGTACCGCGACCTCTACGACCAGGCGGGCCTCATGATTCGGCTCGATGAGAAGAACTGGATAAAAACCGGCATCGAGTACGTGCACGGCGTGCAAAACGTGAGCGCCGTCGTCACCCGCGAGGTGTCCGACTGGTCGGTGGTGCCCCGGCAAGACAGCCCCGCCGCGGTTTGGCTCACGCTGCTGCGCAAGGGCGACTACGTCGAAATCAAGTACTCGTTCGACAATCACGATTTTAAGATGCTGCGCCTCGCCTACTTCCCGCCCACGCCCGGCCGCAGCGTGCAAATCGGCCTCATGTGCGCCGCCCCCGACGGCAAGGGCTTTCCCGTCGAGTTCGAGGATTTCACCGTTGTGCCGCTCGCGCCCACTCCAAAATAAACCGTTATCCCCGGCCAGCTACCAGCCAAAAAGAAGCCCCGCGACGTGCGTCGCGGGGCTTCTTTTTGGCTGGGCAAGTAGCTCGGCTCGCCTACGTATTACTGAAAAGCGGCTTTCAGACGGTCGGCGGCGTGGTTTTGGGCGTCGTTGGCCGGGGGCACTACGTCGTAGGTGCCAAAAAACTCGTGCGTAGTGCCTTTGTAGAGCGTGTAGTCGACGGGCACGCCGGCCGTGGTCAGCTTGTCGCGCAGCAGCGTGCCTTCTGTCTGGAGCGGGTCGATTTCGGCGGCGATAATAGTGGTGGGCGGCAGGCCGCGCAGGTCGGCTACATCGACCAGCGAGAGGAGGCGGTTGTCGCCATCAGCGGGCGAGTTGAAGTACAAGCCGGTGAAATACTGAATATTGGCTCGGTTGAGCGGCACGGCCGTGGCGTACTGGTTGTAGGAGGCCGTGGTCAGGTTGTTGTCGGCCACGGGGTACACCAGCAGCTCGTGGATGGGCAGCGGGTAGCTGCGCTCGCGGGCCAAAATGCAGACCGCGGCGGCCATGTTGCCGCCGGCGCTCTCGCCGGCCACGGCTATTTTGGCGGGGTTTATGCCCAGGGTGCCGGCGTTGTCGCGCACCCATTTATAGGCCGCGTAGGCGTCTTCGTGGGCGGCCGGAAACTTGTTCATTGTTTCGGAAGCCAGGCGGTAATCGACCGAAACCACGATGGCCCCGGTGCGGTCGGCCAGGGCCTTCACGGAGGGCTCGTACACGTTGAGCGAGCCGATAACCCAGCCCCCGCCGTGGTAGTACACGATGGCCGGCCGCGTGCCCGCCACCGAGCCGCCGGGCGTATACAGGCGCACGGGCACGCCGTCGGGGGCCGAGCCGGCGGTATAGGCCTTGGGCAGCACAAACTGGCTGACGACCAGATTAGCGCCCGCGAAGGGCGTTTTGCCGTTTTTGGCCAGCAGCAGGTTCACGGCGTCGGTGATGCTGTGGGTCATGCGGGCCTGGCGGGCGGTGAGCGTCGGCAAGTCTTGGTTGCCAAACATTTCGAACTGCTCGGTCACGGCCAGCATCTGGCGGTTGATGTCGGGCGCGTAGCTAGGGGCGCTGCCCACGGGCTGAATCAGGTCGGGCTCGATTTCTTCGGAGCGGCACGAGGCCAGCGGGCCGGCCAGCGCGGCGGCCAGGCCCCAAAAGGTGGCCAGGCGCGTGAGTCGCCGCGCAGTGCCGGCGGGGTGAGGGTGTTGCATAACGCGTTTCTCAGGAAAAGGAGGGTGAGTGGTGGCCCGCTCTACGGCTCAATCAGGCTGGTTGGTTGCGCCGGCCCCGGCCGCGCGCGGCCGGCCCGCCGCCGCAATCTGGGCGCTAAAAAAGGCCTGCGCTTTTAGGCACAGGCCATTGGCAATTGCCCGCGGGCAGCTACTTTTTAGCAGCTCGGCAGGCTAGTTTTGGGGCTTGTGGCGGGGCGCTTTGGGCAGGCGAGCCTTGCTGTGGGGCGCGGCGGGGGCAGCCGGGGCCAGGCCCGGCACGGGCAGCAAGGTCACGGTGAGAGGCTGGCCGTCACGGCTTTGGGCCACTTCCTCCTGGTAGCCAGGGTAGGCGAACACGAACGTGTTATTGCCCAGCGGCACGGGCAGGGCGTAGTCGCCGTTGGCGTCGGTGCTGGTGCCGCGGGTGGTGCCTTTGAGCAGCACGGTGGCCCCCACCAGCGGCTGGCCCGCCTCGTCGATAATGCGGCCCGCCTGAATGCGGCGGTTGACCGCGCTCATGGCCAGGGCCGGCGCGGCTTCGGGGCGCGGCGCGGCCGGCAAAGCGGGCGGGCGGGCGGCTGGCTGGCGCGCCGTGGCGCTGGCCAGCGGCTGGCTCACGGGGCCGCCGACGGCGGCCGGCCGGCCGGGTGCCTGGGGGGCCGGCTGCTCAGCGCGGGCAGCGGCCGCTACGGGCTCCGAGGCAAAGGCGGCGGGCGCATGCGCGGCTACCTCGCTGCTCGCCCCGCACCCCATCAGGCCGATGGCCAGTAGCCCGTAGGCCAGTTGTTGCACCTTTTTTATCATCTTTACTATCGCCCGCGCCGCGCCGGGCTACGGGCCCGGCACCTACTACCCGCAGCTATCCGCTGCAAATTACGACGTGGCGGCTTCTTTTATGCAAGCAGCCGCGCTGCTCCTGCCAGGCAGGAGCAGCGCGGCTGCTTGTGGGTAGTGAGCGGCGGCTGGTCAGCTAGGCCAGCTTTTCGTCCTGGGTGCGCTGCACCGATTGGCCGGGCGCGTCGTCGCCGAGCTTCTGCTCGTGCATCCGGATGCCTTCGCCTTGCTCATCAAGCTCGTAGCTACCTTCTTCGGTGAAGCCGGGGCCCTGGGCCTGCTCGCCGGCCGTGTCGTGGTTATTGCCGCCCTGGGGCTCGCCTTCGCCGCCACCGATGTGCAGGTTTTGCAGTTGGTCTTTCTGGTCGCTGCGCTGGGTGTAGCCGTTGGCGCCTACGTTGCGGTGGGCGCTGGCGTCATCGCTCTCCTTGTTGTTGCTCTGGTCTTTCTGGTAGTCGCGCTGGGCTTCGAGCTCGTCGTTGCCGGGGCCCACGGCGTTGGTCGGGTTTTGGTTGGCCGACTCTTTTTTCTGGCCGGTGGCGTTCTGGTCCTGGTCGTCTTCGCCGAAAAGGAGGTCGCTGAGTATCATGGCTAAAGAAAATTTTAAATGAAAATGCGGAGTGTACCTGCGGCAACCGGCCGGGCCGCGCCTGAGTACACGGCCTGCGGCCCAGCCGAAGACAACCGGTGTACGCGCCGGCTGCGCCGGGGTTGGTCGGGCGCGGTCCCGAGGGCCGTTTCTTTGTGTTTTATTTTTTCCCGCTTCCCATGGATTTCGGCAAGCTCTACCGCCCCACCCTGTTCAACTCCTGGCAGTTCATCGCCTTCACCGGCCTTATCATGAGCGGCGGGGCCGAGTTGATTATGCGCCTGCTGCACTACCCGCGCCCGGCCGGCTACGGCTGGCTCTACGCGTGCTGGGCGGCGCTGTTCGTGGTGGGCGCGCTGGTCAATATGTTTGGCAAGCCCGCGCCGCACGGGCACCATCACCATCATTAGGGAGCAGCGTGGGCTTTCAGTCCACGCGCTACGAGCGGCCCTGCGGCGCTCCTACGCAGCGCGAGTACCGAGGCTACTGATTCGCGGACTGAAAGTCTGCGCTACGGCGCAGCTTTTTAGGCAATAGGCAAGGCACTGAACCCCTGCCCCAACCGGACGTATAGCGGCTTCTGTCGGCACAATGAAGGGCGTGGTCTTTTTATAGCTGCCTCGCCCGACCTTCCGGCGCCCTCCTTACGTTTCAGCCCCTATGCGTACCCGATTACCAGCCCTCGCGGCCGGGCTGCTGGCCCTGGTCAGCGTTGCCGCCTGCGGCAAAAAGAAAGACGAAGCTAAAAAAGGCCCGCCGCCCATCAAAGAATACCCCGTGCTGGTAGTGCGCCCCGATTCGGTAACGCTCTACCAGGATTTTCCGGCCACCGTGCAGGGCCAGCAAAACGTCGAAATCCGCCCCAAGGTGGACGGCTACGTCGAAGCCATTTACGTGGATGAGGGTGCCAGCGTGAAGAAAGGCCAGCGCCTGTTTCACATCTCGGCGCCGCAGTACGAGCAGGACGTGCGCACGGCCCGCGCCGGCGTGCTCACGGCCGAGGCCGACGTGAACACCGCCCGCATGGGCGTGAACAAAGTGGCCCCGCTCGTGGCCCGTGGCATTATTAGCAAGTATGAGCTGGAGGGCGCGCAGTACACGCTGCAAGCCAAGCTGGCCGCCCTGGCTCAGGCCAAAGCCACGCTGGCCAACGCCAACACCAACCTGGGTTACACCGACATCGTGAGCCCGGTGAACGGCGTGATGGGCTCGATTCCGAACAAAATCGGGAGCCTGGTGAGCAGCACTTCCACCGAGCCGCTCACCACCATTTCGAGCGTGAATAACGTGTACGCCTACTTTTCGCTCAGCGAAAAGGCGCTGCTGAGCTTCATCCGCCGCCGCGCTGGGAATACGCTACAAGACAAGCTTGCCAAAGTGCCCGACGTGCGTCTGGTGCTGGCCGACGGCACCGTGTATAAGTACCCCGGCCGCGTCGAAACTGCTATCGGCCAGATAAATACCGAAACCGGGGCCAGCAGCTTCCGCGCCACCTTCCCCAACCCGCGCGGCTTCTTGCGCAGCGGCAGCAGCGGCTCGGTCCGCACCTTCCAGCCTAAGGAAAACGTGCTCATCGTGCCCCAAAGTGCTACTTACGAGCTGCAAGGCAAGC
>JAKONR010000041.1 GCA_022701825.1 Hymenobacteraceae bacterium
TTATCTTTGCGGCCCGTTTGCCCTGAAAAGACTCCTCATCCCTCGATATGATTATCGTTCAAATCAAAGACAACGAAACCGTTGACCGTGCGCTAAAGCGCTTCAAGAAGAAATTCGAGCGCACCGGCGTTCTGAAAGAACTGCGTCGCCGCACGTTCTTCCAGAAGCCGAGCATCACCAAGCGTAAGCTGAAGCAAAAGGCTGTTTACAAGCTAGCTACCTACGGTACCGACAGCGAATAGCCGCTAGGCTGCGCGCTTTTTAGTGGCTTTGGAAAGCCCGCCCCGCTGCCTCGCGCACGGGGCGGGCTTTTCGCGTTGTAGCAGCATGGTAGCTAATTGAAAATTTCTGCTACCTTGCGCCCGGCCCGCCAGTCGGGCTTTTTGGTGCCTGGTTTTATGGAGGAGTTTCTGGATTTTTTGCGCTACGAAAAGCGCTTCAGCCCGCACACGGTCACGTCGTACCAAACCGACTTGTCGCAGTTTGCCGCGTTTCTGAAGCAGGAATACGAGCTGACCGAGCCAGCCCAGGCTACGCACCCGCTCATCCGCGACTGGGTGGTGAGCCTGATGGGCCAGGACCTCGACCCGCGCACCGTGAACCGCAAAGTGGCCTGCCTGCGCTCGTACTACAAGTTTTTGCTGCGCCTGCGCCACATCGAGGCCAACCCGATGCTGCGCATCAAGGCCCCCAAAATGGCCAAGAAGCTGCCCGAGTTCGTGCCCGAGGAGTCGCTGAACCGGCTGCTCAACTCCTTCGAGTTTGAGCCCACCTTTGCCGGCGCGCGCGACCAACTGGTGCTCGAAACGCTCTACGGCACCGGCATTCGCCTCTCCGAACTGCTGGGCATCACAGAAGCCGACGTGGACGCCGGCGCCCGCACCGTGCGCGTGACGGGCAAGGGCAACAAGCAGCGCGTGGTGCCCCTGAACCCCTCGCTGCTGCTGGTGCTGGAGAAATACCGCACGGCCCGCGCCGCCGAGTTTGGCCCGCGCGCCGCCAGCGGCCCGCTGCTGCGCACCGACAAGGGCGAGCCGCTCTATGAAAAGCTGGTGTACCGCACTGTCAAGAAATACCTGAGCCAGATATCGACCTCGGCGGCGCACCAGCATCCGCACGCGCTACGCCACGCCTTTGCTACTCATTTACTTGGCAAAGGCGCCGACCTCAATGCCATCAAAGAATTGCTCGGGCACGCTAGCTTAGCGGCCACGCAGGTGTACACGCACTTGTCCGTGGATAGGCTAAAATCCGTATTCGAACAAGCTCACCCGAGAGCGTAAAAGTTTACTGTTTCCCACTCAACTTCTTTTGCCCATGAAAGTGCAAGTGCAATCGGTGCATTTCGACGCCGACCAGAAGCTGCTCGACTTCGTTCAGCAGCGCCTCAACAAACTCGACCACTTCTACGACCGCATCACCGACGGCGAGGTTATTATGCGCCTCAACAACAAAGACGGCATCGCCAACAAAACGGTCGAAATCAAGCTGATGGTGCCGGGCAGCACCCTCTTCAGCACCGAAGACGCCGCCTCATTTGAGGCTGCCGCCGACGCGGCGGTAGAGGCACTGAAGCGCCAGATTTCGAAGTATAAAGAGAAGCACTTGAACCTGCACTAGTAATAGTTGCGCGGACTTTGTAGTCCGCGAGTATTCAGTTTTGCCACAAGCTGCGGACTGCAAAGCCCGCGTAACATAAAAAAAGCCCCGCAAGCCGACTGGCTTGCGGGGCTTTTTTAGGCGCTTTTTTGGCTTAGAGGCCGAAAGCCGCCTTTATTTTATCGACGTAGTCGAGCTTTTCCCAGGTGAAAGTCTCGAAGGTCTTCTCCTCGCCGTTCTCCATTTTCACCGTTACGGTGCCGGGCTGGCGGCCCATGTGGCCGTAGGCAGCCGTTTGGCCGAAGATGGGGTTGCGCAAACCCAGGCGTTCCACAATGGCGTAGGGGCGCAGGTCGAACAGCTCGTTTACTTTGGTGGCAATTTCGCCATCGGTCAGCGGCTGGCCGTTGGCGCCCAGCGCTTTAGTCGTGCCGTAGGTGGTTACGTACAGGCCCACCGGTTTGGCCACGCCGATGGCGTAGGCTACTTGTACCAATACTTGGTCGGCCACGCCGGCGGCCACCAGGTTTTTGGCGATGTGGCGGGTAGCGTAGGCCGCCGAGCGGTCTACCTTGCTCGAATCCTTGCCCGAAAACGCGCCCCCGCCGTGCGCGCCCTTGCCGCCGTAGGTGTCCACGATGATTTTGCGGCCCGTGAGGCCCGAGTCGCCGTGCGGGCCGCCGATAACGAACTTGCCCGTGGGGTTGATGTGGTGCGTGATGCCGTCGGTAAAGAGCGCCTGAATCTCGGGGCTGAGCTTGGCTTTTACGCGGGGAATGAGGATGTTCACGATATCCTCCTTGATGCGGGCCAGCATTGCTTCTTCCGAGGCGTCGAAGTCGTCGTGCTGGGTGCTGATGACGATGGTTTCGATGGCCTCGGGGTGGTGGTCGTCGGAGTAGCGGATGGTTACCTGGCTCTTGGCGTCGGGGCGCAGGTAGGTCATTTCCTCGCCCACCTTGCGAATAGTAGCCAGCTCCTGCAACAGGCTGTGCGACAGGTCCAAGGCCAGCGGCATGTAGTTGTCGGTTTCGCTGGTCGCGTAGCCAAACATCATGCCCTGGTCGCCGGCGCCCTGCTCTTCGGGGGCCTGGCGCACCACGCCCTGGTTGATGTCGGGCGACTGCTCGTGCAGCCGGTTCATCACCTCGCAGGTGTCGGCATTGAAGAGGTATTCGGGCTTGTTGTAGCCGATGCGCCGAATCGTTTCGCGGATAATGGGCTCCGCATCGACGTGCGCGGTAGACTTAATCTCGCCGGCCACGAGCGCAAAATCCGTCGTCACGAGGGTTTCGCAGGCTACTTTGGCGCTGGGGTCCTGGCGCAAATACTCGTCGAGGATGGCGTCGGAAATCTGGTCGGCAACTTTATCGGGATGGCCTTCCGAAACCGACTCGGAAGTGAACAGATAGGGCATGGGCGAAAGTTAGGCAAACAACAAGAACGCCCGCCCAGCCAGACGGAGGCGCGGGCGGGCGGAAGGCAAAAGTAATGGGTAATAGTTGGTAGTGCGCGTTTGGCACAAGCCAAATTGTAACTTAACCCCCTTGCCGCCGCCCGCTTAGCCAGTAATAACGGCCTTCTCGCACACCAGCACCACCAGCCGCCCCCGCAAATCGGTGGTGGCAAACAAGTAAATATCGCCGCCTTCGCGAATACCCGTGCGCCGCCGAAAATCGGCCACCGACTCGGGAAAATTGCGCGTTGTGACGTGCGCCCGGCCCTCCGGCCCCAGGTGGCTTTTGAGGGTCGGCCCGTCGGCCTTTTCAGTGGCCAAAATTCGGAAAATGCGCCCCGGAAAATCGGCTCGCAGCTCGCTGCTGGTGTAGAGGTGGCTGTGCTGTTGCAGCTTGAGTAGCTCAAACGCCGAGCCGATGCTCTTAAAAGCCCCGGCCTTGAGGATGGCCGCGTTGGGCTCGTAGAGGTACTGCTGCGCCTCGGCGTAGCGGGGCACGGCGCGGGCCTCGCGGGCGCGGTTCACGCGAAACTCCTGCTGGCTGCCGTCGCGGCGCAGGTTCACGGCCAAGCGCTCGGGGTCTACGGCGGGCTCCTGGCCCAACTCGTACAACACCTCTTTCACCTCGTTGTCGACAGCGATAACCCAAAGCCGCCGCACGTGCCGCAGCTCCTGAATGGCCAGCTCGATGTCGAGCATGGGCGAGGTTTTGAGCAGAATGCGCGGCGCGTGGCGCAGCAGCAGCGGCAGCAATTTGGGCACGTCGGGCTCGCAGTCGGCCAGCCGGAAGGTCTTGCCGCCGCGCTGGTCGCGCCGGGCGGGGTCTAAGAACAGCCAGTCGAATGTAGCTCCGCGGCTTTTCAGAAACGAAACCGCGTCGCTGGCGTGCACGGCCACGTTCGTAATGCCGAGCTGGTTCAGGTTATACGCCACCACCTGCGACAACTGCGCGTCGCGCTCTACGTAGTCAACTTGCTCGACTACAGCCGCAAAGTGCGCCGCGTCGGCCCCGAAGCCGCCCGTGAGGTCGGCCAGTCGGGCGGCCCCGGCCACCAGCGCCGCCTTGTAGGTGGCAGTGCGTTCGGAAGAGGCCTGCTCGACCGAGAGCGCGGGCGGAAAAATCAAATCCTGGTTGTCGGCCCAGGCGGGCAGCTTCACGCGGGCTTTTTGGCGGGCCTGAATCTGGCGCACCAGCTCGGGCACGGGCAGGTGGGGGTGGCGGCGGGCCTGCAACGCCAGGTGGGCGGGGTCGTCGTGCAGGTGGGCGGCCACGTAGCGCCGGGCCGCCTCGGGTAAGGGAAACTCCATTGTGCGCTAGTTAACGCAAAAAAGCTTGAACTGGTGCGCCGCCCGCCCCTAAAGCTGCCAGCGCAGCCCCAGGGTAGGCGCGCCCTGCGCCGTGGCCCCGAGGCCCACGCCGGCCGGCCGCAGCCGCTGCCACAGCGCGCCGTGCCGGGTAGCGGCTCCGCCAGTGTTGTAGGTATCAACGGCCTGCTTGAAGTACTCGTTGGTGCGGCGGTTGATGAAGAGCGTGGCCACCAGGCTTACGGCTGCCGCTCCGATGGCCACCTGCTGCGGGCCCCGCAGGTACTGCGCCTCCCCATCTTTGAACACCTGCGAGCCGTAAAAAATAACCGACCCTAGTAGCACGCCCTTGTCGATGAGGTAGAGCGTTTTCTGGCGGCTGTATTTATCGAGCTCCGCCAGCGCTGAGGGGTTGGTGTTGAGGTACGGCCGCAGCTTCTGGCCAAAAAAGCCGGCGCTCTGGTAGTTGTCCTCGCCGGCTTGGCCGGGCGGCAAAAAGAAAAAATTGCGCTGCGCACCGTACTGGCCGCGCTCCTGGTCTTCGGGCGAAAGGCGAATGGTAGTAGGCTTAATTTGGGCATGGGCCGCAACAATGCCGCCGGCTGAGGTGAGGCCCAATAGGAGAAAAAAGCGACAAACCCGCGAAAATTCAATCATAACTTAGTTAACAATAATAAAATTTTAAGAGCTACACTAAGGTAAGGATGGCGGCTGGTTTTGAACCACCGGCTTATTCAAAACCCGGTTTTTTATGGCAACGAAGTGCGAATTTTGGCGAGCCCGGTGGGCGCGGAGGTACTGTCTGGGCAGTGGGCCACCCGCCCGGTCAAAACCTTCTTCGCACCAGTATCTTTGTACTCTTTCTCACATATAATTAACTGAACACCGTCATGGTAGAAACTAAGCCCACGACTTACGTGCCTTTCAAAGTGAAGGACATGAGCCTGGCCGAGTGGGGCCGCAAAGAAATTCGCCTGGCCGAGGCCGAAATGCCCGGCCTGATGTCGCTACGCACCGAGTTTGGCCCGAGCAAGCCGCTGGCAGGCGCACGCATCGCCGGCTGCCTGCACATGACCATCCAAACGGCCGTGCTCATCGAAACTCTCATCGAGCTGGGCGCCGAGGTTACCTGGTCGTCGTGCAACATCTTCTCGACCCAGGACCACGCCGCGGCGGCCATCGCTGCCGCCGGCATCCCGGTATATGCCTGGAAGGGCATGAACGAGGAAGAATTCAACTGGTGCATCGAGCAAACGCTGTTTTTTGGCGAGGAGCGCCAGCCGCTGAACATGATTCTGGACGACGGCGGCGACCTCACCAACATGGTGCTCGACCAGTTCCCGGAAATGGCTGCGGGCATCAAAGGCGTGTCGGAAGAAACGACGACCGGCGTGCTGCGCCTCATCGAGCGCGTAAAAACCGGCTCGCTGCCCTTCCCCGCCTTCAACATCAACGATTCGGTAACCAAGTCGAAATTTGACAACAAGTACGGCTGCAAAGAGTCGGCCGTAGACGCCATTCGCCGGGCTACCGACGTGATGATGGCCGGCAAAGTAGCCGTAGTAGCCGGCTACGGCGACGTAGGAAAAGGCACCGCCGCCTCGCTGCGCGGCGCGGGCGCCCGCGTTATCGTAACCGAAATTGACCCGATTTGCGCCCTGCAAGCCGCGATGGACAGCTACGAGGTGAAGAAGATGGAGAACGCCATTCCGCGCGCCGACATCGTGATTACCACCACTGGCAACTGCGACATCATCCGCGAGGAGCATTTCCGCGCCCTCAAGGATAAAGCCATCGTCTGCAACATCGGCCACTTCGATGATGAAATCGACATGGCGTGGCTCAACAAAAACTACGGCCACACCAAAGACACGGTGAAGCCGCAGGTAGACCTCTACAACATTGACGGCAAAGAGGTTATCATTCTGGCCGAAGGCCGCTTGGTGAACCTGGGCTGCGCCACCGGCCACCCGTCGTTCGTGATGTCTAACTCGTTCACCAACCAAACCCTGGCGCAGCTAGAGCTGTGGGCGAACGCTGACAAGTACGAAAACCAGGTGTACACCCTGCCCAAGCACCTCGATGAGAAGGTAGCCCGCCTGCACCTCGCCAAAATCGGCGTAGAGCTGGACGAGCTGACGCCCAAGCAGGCCGATTACATCAAGGTGCCGGTTGAGGGGCCGTTCAAATCGGACCTGTACCGCTACTAGACCGCAGATTCAAACGGATTAAACGGATTTCGCAGATACGCCCGCTGCGCGGGCTGACTGCCGTTTGGCCGTTGCTTTTGCTTTGGTTTGAATAAAGAAGGCCACCCGATTGGGTGGCCTTTCTTGTTGGTAGACTGTCGGCTATAAAAGCTAGGTAGTGTAGAGAATTTGGCGCGTCCGTGGTGCTGGCAACTACACTAGATATTACTTTTTATGGGCATAAATCCATTAAAGTCAGTTGTCTGGCTGAATACCGGCACGCCTAGCAGGTTCCAGCGGTGCGTTAAAACGGCAGTGTAATACAGTTGGGAGCCGCGCTGCTCTAGTAACCCGGTAACCGGCTGCCAGCTGTGGCCCAGCCAAAAGCCAGATACGGTAGCGTAGAGCCCGCGCGGCCGCACAAGGCCGTTTTGCTGATGGTATTCGGCCAGCAAGTTCAAGTCGTTGGTGCTACCGAGGGACACGAGCTTCTGCGTGCTGGCGTTACCCAGCGGCGCATCTTTCGGAATCCCTGGTAGTAGGTTGTCATTGCCCGGTAGCGAGTTGGCGGGCCGCCCAGCAATGATAGTGAGTCCAACCACGAATAAAACGGCGGCCAGCCAGCCAATGTGCTGCTTCACAAGCTTCGCCGCCCGGAAGAAGATGTAAACCAGCCCAATAAATAGCCCCACGTTGAGAGCAGACCAAAGCATATTTTGCATCGTGAGTGGGCGGAGAAAGGTGGTTGGCAGCTCTGACAGGCAGTAATGTTAGTTTACGGTCGCAGTAGCAACAGGTTGAACACCCAGCGCCTCCCTAACCGCTGGCGCCACCTGCGTGCCAAATAGCTCCACCGAGCGGCGCACTTGCTCGTGCGGCATCCCTTCCAGCATCAGTTGGCCCAGGAAGCGGCTGTTGCCGAACAGCTTATCGAGGTAGAGGAGCTTGTCGATAATGTCCTGCACGCTGCCCACGAACAGCGGCCCCTGCGGCCCGCACAGGTAATCGAACTGCGCCCGCGACATAGGCGGCCAGCCGCGCTCGCGCCCAATGCGGTTCATGGTGAGCGAGTAGGCCGGGAAAAACTCGTCGGCCGCCTGCTTAGCCGTCTCGGCCACGTGGAAGTGGCAATTCAGGGCCAGCGGCAGGGTGGCCGCATCGTGGCCGGCCTCCTGCGCCGAGCGGCGGTAGAGGTCGGCAAAGGCCACGTAGCGCGCCGGCTCACCGCCCAGAATGGCAATGGTGAGCGGTAGCCCCAGCTGCCCAGCCCGCACCGCCGAGGCGGGCGTGCCGCCCACCCCAATCCAGATGGGCAGCTTGGCCTGCAAGGGGCGCGGGTACACGCCGAGGTTTTTGATGGGGGCGCGGTGCTTGCCTTGCCAGGTTACTTTTTCGCTTTCGTTGAGCTTGAGCAGCAGGTGCAGCTTCTCCACAAACAGCGCGTCGTAGTCGTTCAAGTTTTGCCCAAACAGCGGAAACGACTCGGTGAACGAGCCGCGCCCGGCGATAATCTCGGCCCGGCCGCTCGAAATAAGGTCCACGGTGCTGAAATTCTGGAACGTCCGCACCGGGTCGGTGGAGCTGAGCACCGT
>JAKONR010000385.1 GCA_022701825.1 Hymenobacteraceae bacterium
CCGAAGCCGGCACCCAGGGCATGAATGCCACCGCCGCCGCCGCCGACGATGCCAAGGCCAACCCCACCATCGACAACCCCAACGTAGCCAGCGACACCGAAGCGCCCAACCCCGACGCCCCGGTGATGACCTTCGCCGAAACGCAGTTCGACTTCGGCGACATCAAGCCCGACGAGGTCGTGAAGCACACCTTCAGCTTTACCAACACCGGCAAAACGCCGCTGCTCATCGCCGATGCCACTGCCTCCTGCGGCTGCACCACCCCCAACTGGACCAAAGAGCCCGTTGCCCCCGGTGCTAAAGGCACCCTCGACGTGCAATTTGACAGCAAAGGCAAGCAGGGCCTCATCAGCAAGCAAGTGAACGTGCGGGCCAACACCCAGCCCGCCACAACTACCATCATCATTAAGGGCAATGTGCTCACGAAATAAGGTTGGAATGTGGAAATGGGCAGAATCTGTGAAATGTGAGAAGTGACTGTCATGCTGAACGCAATGAAGCATCTCTACCGCTTCCTCCAAATCGTTCGATGGTGCGGTAGAGATGCTTCGCTGCGCTCAGCATAACCGCCGTTTGCTACATCAATCACCATCTCCACATTCCCACATTTTCACCTCCTACATATTTAATAAAATGACTCTTCTAACGCTTCTCCTCCAAGCCGCACCCGGCGGCGGCATTATGCAGCTGGTGTTTCCGGTGGCTATCGGCCTGGTGCTGTATTTCTTTATGATTCGGCCGCAGCAGCGCAAAACGTCGGAGGCCAAGGCCTTCCGCGAGTCGCTGGTGAAGGGCACCCGCGTCGTGACCATCGGCGGGCTGCACGGCCTGCTGGTAGAGGTAGGCCCCGAAACCGTGCTGCTCGAAGTAGAGCGCGGCCAGCGCCTGCGCTTCGACCGCACGGCCATCGCCCGTGTGGCCGGTGCTGCCACTACTACCACCAACGATAACGTGGTAGCTACCAACGCCTAGCATGGCCACGCCCGCCCCCCGTCTTTGGCTCCGGTTTCTGCGCCCGCTGGCGGCGCAGGAACCCAGCTTTTACCGGGTGGTGGTGGCGTGCTTTCTCATCGCGGGCACGCTCTGGATGCTGCGCGGCCTCAACAAGGTACACGTGGCTCCGCTGGAATACCCCGTAACGTGGCGCTACAACCGGCAGCGCTACCACCCGGCCCGGCCGCTGCCGCCCACCCTCACCATCGAGGTGCAGGGCCGCGGCTGGCGCCTGCTGAGCCGGGCGCTGGGCCTAAGCGAGCCGCCCGCCGAGGTGCGCCTGCGCCTGCCCGGCACGCCGCCCTTCCGCTCGCCGCTGCGGCCCCCGCTGCGCCGGGCGCTCGGCACCGTGCGCCTGGTGGCGCTGCCCGCCGATTCGGCCACGTACTACCTGGTGCCGGGGCCGGATACTACCTCAGTGAAGCCGTTAGAATAAGCCGGTCGCTGCGCCCGCAAGGACCGTACAATCTTACTTTACATCATGCTACGCATTGGCATCACGGGCGGCATTGGCTCGGGCAAGAGCATCGTAGCACGGCTTTTTGCCGCGCTGGGCGTACCTGTGTACGACTCCGACAGCCGCGCCAAGCACCTCATGGCCCACGACCCGCAGCTGCGCGCGCAGCTGCTCGCCGCTTTCGGCCCCGAAACCTACACCGCCGAGGGCGTGCTAAATCGGGTGCACCTGGCGCAGCGCGTCTTCAAAGACGCCGCGCAGGTGGCGCAGCTCAACGGCCTGGTGCACCCGCGGGTGGGGGCTGATTTTGAAGCCTGGGTAGCTACCCAAAAGGCCGCCGGCCAACCCTACATCCTCAAAGAAGCCGCGCTGCTCTACGAGTCGGGCGCGTACCGGCAGCTCGACCGCATCATCACCGTGTATGCGCCGCCCGAAGTGCGCGCCGCCCGCGTGCTGAGCCGCGATACGCACCGCAGCCCCGCCGATGTGCAAGCCATTATGAGCCAGCAGCTCAGCGACGAGGAAAAGCTGCAACGCGCCGACTACGTCATCTACAACGACGATTCGCAGTTCGTGCTGCCCCAGGTGCTGGCGCTGGACGAGGCTTTTCGGCAGTAGCGCGAAGCTCTGCTTCGCGCTACTACTCACCGGATAATCGGGTAGCGCTCGAACGGGCGGTCCACGAACAGCTTGCGGTAGGTGGCGTGGGTTTTGATGATTTTGGAGCCGATGCTGCGCGTGACGACCAGCATCCGCGGGTTGAAGTCGCCAATCCAGTTCATCTCGATGTCGGTGTAGCCCGCCCGTAGGAAGGCATTTTGGGTCGACATAATGAGGGCATTCTCTACGCCTTTGCCCTGGTGCGCAGGCACTACGCCGTAGATGATGCCCAGGATTTTCTTGTCGGCGCGCTGCGCGTAGCGCCACTGCTCCCACACAAAGCGCAGCTTGCCCACCAGGTCGAGCCGCTTGCCGATGTGCTTGAATACCTGATTGAGCTCGGGGATGTTGATGAAAAACGCCACCGGCTCGTCGTTGTAGTAGGCGAAAGCCAGCACGCGCTCGTCAATCACCGGCTTCATTTCATGCACTAGCGTGCGGGCCTGCTCCAGGGTCATGGGCTGCACGCCGGCGTGCTTGCCCCAGGCCAGATTGTAGACGTGGTGAAAGTCCTGGGCCAGCTTTTCGGGCTCGGCCTTGCGGGCGTGGGTGAAGATGTAGCCCGCCGCCGTGAGCTCGGTCAGCTTCTTATTGAAGCTTGGGTGCAGCACCTGCGCCACCGGCCGGTAGCAAGTGTACTGCTTGAAATACAGCTGAAAGCCGTAGCGCTCAAACAGCTGCTGGTAATAGGCCGGGTGCCAGAACATGCCGTAGTTGGGCTCGTGCTGAAAGCCATCAATGAGCACGCCCCAAAACCGGTCGCGGTCGCCGAAGTTGATGGGGCCATCCACGGCCAGCACGCCGCGCGCCCGCACCCACGCGCAGGCCACGTCGAAGAGCTGGTTGGCCGCCGCCTGGTCGTTTATGCACTCAAAAAAGCCCAGGCCACCGGCCGGTAGCTCGGGGTCGGTGGTGCTGGTGAGCGGGTTGATGAAAGCCGCAATGCGCCCGATAACCTCGCCGCCCGCGTCGGTGAGCAGCCAGCACTGGGCTTCGCCGCCGGCGGCAAAAAGCTTGTTTTTGGCCGGGTCAAACACGGCTTCCACCTCGTTGTCGAGCGGATTGATAAACGCGGGATTGGCCTGGTGCAGGCGGCGCGGCAGGTCGTAGAACTGCTGGCGCTGGGCGGCGGAGGTAACTTCGAGCAAGGGCATTAGCCCAAAGATACGCGGTGGCACAGCGGCCCGGCCGAGCCAAAATCCCGTCCTTGCCGGGTAGTTGCTTGCTAGTAAGCAGGCTACGGCCAGGCCAAAGCCGGGCGCTGGGCTAGGCCAACTGCTCGGCGGGCAGCTGCCGCTGAAAGTGCTGCCGCAGGATGTCGTTGACCTTGGCCCGCGTCAGGGGCTTGTTGACCCAGTCGGCCACGGGCAGGCTGGCCATGCGGGCCTGGTCGCGGGCGTGCACCGAGGTGGTGAGCACGATAACCACGGGCGGAGGGTAGGGCGGCTGCAAGTAGGCTTCCAGAAAGTCGATGCCGTCCATCACGGGCATGTGCACATCGAGCAGTACCAGGTCGGGGCAGAGGTCGCTGGTTTCCGAGTAGTCGGCCAGCAGCGTCAGGGCTTCGGCCCCATTTTCGGCCACCAGGCAGGTTTCCGTCACGCCCAGGCTCAGGAGCAGCTGCTCGTGTAAAAAATTGGTCGTCGGGTCGTCGTCTACGAGCAAGATGCTGGTCAGCTTTTGCATATGCCTGCGAATAAAGCGGCTAAAATCGAAACCTCAGTTCGGAAAAGAAACGGTGAAGGTGGAGCCCTCATCGAGTTGGCTGTGTACCACGATGGTACCGCCCGCGTTTTCCACGATGCGCTTGACCATATACAGGCCCATGCCGGAGCCGGGCACGTGGTCGTGCAGGCGCCGAAACATGCCAAATAGCTTGCCCTGCTGGTCGGCCGTTAGGCCCAGGCCATTGTCCTGCACTTCGAGCACGGTGCTACCGGGCTGCGCGAGGCAGCGCAGGTCTATGGCCAGCGGCCGGTGGGGGCTGCGGTACTTGATGGCGTTGGTGAGCAGGTTGTAAATAATGCTGCGCAAGTGCTGCGGGGCAAAGGAAATGGTGGCGCACGAGTCGAGGCTGACCCGCAGCTCGGCGTGCGCCTCATCGAGCAGCGCGGCCAGGTCGAGGCGCACGGCCTCGACCAGCGCGGGTAGGTTCACTTCTTCGGCGGGCTGGGTGTGGGCCTGCTGCAGCTTGGCCAGGTCGGTGAGCTGCGCGATGGTGAGCTGAAAGCGCTCGATGGCACCCTGCATCATACCCAGCACGCGGGGCACCAGGCCGGCCTGCCGGGCCTCGGCGGGCAGCTGCTCGCGCAGCAGCAGCAGCAGGCCCTCGATGTTGGCAATGGGCGCCTTGAGGTCGTGCGAGGCCGTGTAGATGAAGTTGTCGAGGTCCACGTTGGTGCGCCGCAGCTGCTCGTTGGTGGTGCGCAGGTCCTGGGCCAGGTCGAGGGCCTGCTGGGCGCTGTTTTGCATGGCTTGGCGGGCGCGCACCTGCTCGGTTACTTCATAGCAAAAAACCAGTACACCCAAAATACGGTCGTTTTCGCGGTATGCCTGGTACGTCAGGTTGTAGAAGCCTGTGCGCAGCGGCTGCCCGTCGGGCAGCTGGGGCGTAAACTGCACCTCCGTGCCCACAAACGTTTCGCCCGTGCGGTATACTTGGTCGAGCCGGGCCACCAGGCCCTGGGCCACGGCTTCGGGCACGGCCTCGGCCAGGGTGCGGTGCCGCAGCGCGCGGCCCGGAAACAGCTGGCCAAAAGCCGGGTTGGCGTACTCAAACCGCTGCTCGGGCCCCCACATCAGGGCCACCGCCGCCGGGGTTTGCTCAAATACCTGGTACGAGGTTTCGCGCTCCTGGGCGCGGCGCGCAGCTTCGGCCTGGGCTTCGGCCTGCAAGGCTTCTACCCGCTGCTGAGCCAGCACCTGGGCCGTTACGTCGAGAGCGAAGGCCAGCACCCCATCGGTGCGGCCCTGCTCATCGTGCCGGGGCTGGTACACGCAGTTGAAGTAACGCTCCTGGGGCAGCGCGTCGCCGGTAGGGTTCACGAGCAGCCGCACTTCGTGGCCTTCGTGCGAGGTGCCGGTTTCATACACTTGGCGCAGCCACTCGTAGGTGGGCTGGGCCAGCAGCTCGGGGGCGGCCTCGCGCAGGGGCCGGCCCACCAGCACCCGGCCCGGAAAAAACTGCTGGTAGCCGGGGTTTACCAGCTCGTACACCAGGTCGGGGCCATCGAGCACGCAAATGGCGGCCGGGGACTGCTGAAAAAAGCGCGCCAGCTGCCGCTGCTGGCGCTCGGCCTCGGCTTCGGCGGCCAGCGCCTCGCGCACGCCCTGGGCTACGCGGGCTTCCAGCTCCTGGTTTAGCTGCCGCAGCAGCAGCTGGGTATCGGCCAGGGTCTGGTTGTTGGCGCGCAGCTCTTCATTGGCCGCGTGCAGCTGCTCATTCACGCGGCGCAGCTCCTGGTTGAGGTGCTGCGTGCACAGGCGGCCCCGCACCTGCTCGCTCACGTCGGTGAGCACTAGCACCGCTCCCGTGGGCTGGCCCTGGGCATTGTGCAGGGGCTGGTACACCACGTCGAAATACCCCGGTGCCTGCCCCGCCGGCCGGCCCAGCCCCGAGGGCACCTCGCGCCCTAGGTAGGGCGCGCCGGTGGCCGGCACGGCCTGCAGCAGCAGCGCCAGCTCGTGGCTGGCGGCCGGGGGTAGGGCCGCTAGCAGCGGCCGCCCTACCATCTGCTCGCGGGTGGTGTGCCAGAGGGCATACATGGCGGGGCTGGCCAGCTCTACCAGGTGCTGGGGGCCGCGCAGCACCGTGATGGCCACCGGCGCCTGCGCCAGCAGCGAAGGCCATTCGCTGGGCAGCAAGTGGGCGGCTGCCCCGGCCGCCGGGCCGGCGCTAGCGAAGCTTGCTACCAAGTGCGGCCCCACGCGCTGCGCTGCTACGCGCAAGGTGTAGGGCTGGCCCGCCGCCGGGTGGCCCGCCAGCGTGTGGTGCCCGGCCTGGCCCGACAAAAATGTTTCGCGCAAAAAGGCCAGCCCCGCCGCATCGGCCGGGGCCTGCGCGCGGTACGAGGCCTGCGGGTGCGCGGGCAGCCCCAGCAGGCGCTGGGCCGCCGGGTTTAGCCGCTCGTAGGTAAAATCCACTAGTTCTTCGGGCTGGCCCGCCGCATACACCGGTTTTAGGTGCGCCAGGCCCGTGTCCGAGGCCGCGAGCAGCGTTTCGAGCAGCTCATCGAAGCCCGGTTGGGCCGTGGGCGGGGGAGTAGTGGGAGCGGGCATGGTACTGGGCGAAAGACCTGCGAAAGCGTACTGCAACTAAGCCGGAAAAGTTGAGCGCCGCCCGCCGGTGACAAAAGGCGTGCACAGCCAGCACCTGTTTGATTTCTAGTAAATTAAGTGATAAAATCGGTAATTTGGCTCGCTGCGCCGGCCTGCCCACGGGCCACCCAGCCCGCCTACCCCACCCGCAGTACCTGCCAACTGCCCAAAATCTCTGCCGCGCTAAGCGGAAGCCAAGGCTCGCTGCGACGACCCGCGAATAAACAGCTCGGGCTGCAGCACCACCTGGCGCTGCGTAAAGGTCGACTCGGGTGCGGCCGCCAGCTCCAGAAACAGGCGTACCACGGCCTCGCCCATCTCCTCGCAGCGCTGGTCGACGGAAGTCAGCTGCGGCTCGGTAATGGCCGTAAAGCCCTCGTTGCTAAAGCCCGCCAGGGTAATATCCTGCGGTACGCGCACGCCCTGGCTTTTAAGCGTTTGCAGCGCCCCCAGTATCACCGAGTCGCCGGCCCCGAAGATGCCGTCGGGCGGCCGGGGTAGCGTCAGCCAGTGGCGCACGGCCTGGGCGCCATCGTCCACCGTCATGTCGGAGTAAGTTATCAGCTCGTCTTCCGGGGCCAGGCCGTAAGTAGCCAGCGCGTCGAGGTAGCCCTGCCGGCGCTGCTGGTAAATATTGAGGTGCTGCGGCCCGGCCAGGTGTGCGAGGCGGCGGCAGCCTTGCTCCAGCAGGTGGCGCGTGGCCTGAAAAGCGCCCGCGTGGTCGTTCAGCACCACCGAGTTTACCAGCCCGGTGGGCGGAATGCGGTCGAAAAACACCAGCGGAATACCCCGGCTACGCACCTTGTCGAAGTGCTGAAACTGCTGCGTATTGCGGGCCAACGACACCAGCACGCCCGCCACCTGCGCGTGCAGCAGCGTCTCCACGTTGCGGCGCTCCAGCTGCACATCCTCGTGCGACTGGCACACGATAACGCTAAAGCCGGCCTTACTAGCCGCTTGCTCAATGCCTTGAATAACCGACGGAAAGAACTTGCCTTCAATGTACGGCACCACCACGCCCAGCAGGCGGCTCTGGCCTTTGCGCAGGGCGGCGGCCAGGTGGTTAGGCTGGTAGTTCAGCTTTTTGGCCAGCTTCAGCACCCGCTGCTTGGTAGCTGCCCCAATGCTGTGGTGGTCGCTCAAGGCCCGCGATACGGTCGTCATCGACACGCCCAGCTCGCGGGCCAGGTCGGCCATCGACACGGCGGCGGGCGAGCTGGCGGAGGGTTGCTTTTTGCGGGAACTCATGGTGAAGGGTAGCAGCCAGCAAAACAAGAACGACCAGACGTGCCCCGCAAATTTAGTAAGCCTCCGAAAGAAACCTAAGGCGACGCTGGTGCGATACCGGGTAGCATCGAAAATTCGCTTCTTAACGGCTTTGCTAGCTATGCAATAGATGTAAAATTTTAATAATCAAAAAAATAAGTATAAATTGTTCATCGGTAATTACTGATTAGCTACCGTACTAAACACAAACTTTTGGGCGCAGCCGGGTAATATCGTACAACAATTAGCTAATAGACTTGTGCCTGAAAAGGCTCATTACTTACGACTGTCATGCTGAACGCAGTGAAGCATCTCTACCGCACCGTTGGAGTACAGCCTAAACGGTGCGGTAGAGATGCTTCACTGCGTTCAGCATGACCCGTTTTTGTATTTTTCTTAATTCAGGAACAAGTCTAATGAGTGGTAAGTAGCTAGGCAGCACCGGCTACTGGTGCCTGGGTGGTATAATGGCTGTCGTAGTGGCTTAGCGAGTTAGTAAACAATCACTTGCATGCTTGTTGCTGCGGCTGTCATGCGAAACCTACTGCGCAGTACGTTGCTGGCCGGCCGCTTCCCCGGCCGGGCCCAAACCGTGCCGCCCGTGTTTGCGGCGCCGCCGGCCTGGGCCTCAAAAGTCACTTTTGGGCACCCGATATCTCGTTTGCCAACGGGCAGTATAGCCTGTTTCACTTCGTTTCTACCTTCTGCAAGAACCGCTTGGCCATCGGCCTGGTCACTACTAAAATGCTGTATGCCGAATCACCCGATTACAAGTAGGTTGGCCACGGCGCGGCTATCGCGTCGGTGCCGGGCCGCGACACGTGGAGCGCCCTGTGCTCATATTGTTCGGCTACTGCTGCCGAGGGGCGAAGAGCACCTGCAAAATGATGGTGGGCCGCGCCAAAGCCGTCACGGACCCCTACCTCGACCCGGTGGGCACGCCAATTGGTTTGGCGGGGGCCACAACGCCGTGGCGATATTCGATAACGTTGACTACCTGGTGTTTCACGGCCACGACGGCCACGACAAAAGCCGCCCCAAGCCACGCATCGAGCCCCTGGCCTAGGAGCGCCGCTAATTGACCGCTAAGTAAGCTGGCCTGACTTCTCCTCACCCCAATTTTTAGTTTTATATGCTACGCAATCTGCTATCTTCTTTGCTGCCTACTGCGGCCCGCCTCACGGGCCTGCTGCTGGCCGCCAGCCCGGCGCTCGCCCAAACGGCCGCCCCTACCCCCGCCCCCGGCGGCAATCCCATCATCAAAACCAAGTACACTGCTGACCCGGCCGCGCTGGTGCAGGGCGGCACGGTGTACCTCTACACCGGCCACGACGTGGCCCCGGCCCCGCAGGAGCGCTACGAGATGCACGAGTGGCTGTGCTTTTCCTCCAAGGACATGGTGAACTGGACTGAGCACCCGGTGCCGCTGAAAGTCAGCGACTTTACCTGGGCCAAGGATGATGCCTGGGCCTCGCAGGTGGTAGCGCGTAACGGCAAGTTTTACTGGTACGCGGCCGTGGAGCACGCCACTGTGCGCGGCAAGGCTATCGGGGTGGCGGTGGCTGATAATCCCACCGGCCCGTTTAAGGACGCGCGCGGCACGGCGCTCATTACCAACGATATGACCAAGGCCACCGGCATCAGCTGGGATGACATCGACCCCACGGTCATCATCGACAAAAGCGGCCAGGCCTACCTGTTTTGGGGCAACACGGCCTGCTACTACGCCAGGCTCAAGCCCAACATGACGGAGCTCGACGGTCCCATCCAGACCGTGCAGGGCTTGCCGCGCTTCACCGAAGCGCCGTGGGTGCACGAGCATGGCGGCTGGTACTACCTGAGCTATGCTACCGAATTTCCCGAAAAAATAGCCTACGCCATGAGCCGCCGCCTCGACGGGCCGTGGCAGTACAAGGGCCTGCTCAACGAAATCGCCGGCAACTCCAACACCAACCACCAGGCTATCATTGACTTCAAAGGCAAGTCGTATTTCATCTACCACAACGGCGGCCTGAACGAGAAAGGCAGCAGCTACCGCCGCTCGGTGTGCATTGACTACCTGAACTATAA
This sequence comes from Hymenobacteraceae bacterium, assembly GCA_022701825.1. Taxonomy (GTDB): domain Bacteria; phylum Bacteroidota; class Bacteroidia; order Cytophagales; family Hymenobacteraceae; genus Hymenobacter. The sequence continues at coordinate 9,764 of JAKONR010000385.1, forward strand.
CAAAAACGGCACCATACAGCGCGTGCGGATGACGACTGAGGGCGTGCAGGCCGCCAAATAATTTTCGAGCTTACTAAAAGCAAAAAAGGGAGCCAGCGACCGCTGGCTCCCTTTTTTAGTTGGCGTGGCTCGCCCTAGCGCTTGCCCGCCACGCGCAGCACCGTAAAGGAGTACGGGGCCAGCGTGTAGCTCAGGGCCGAGCCCTTCACGGCGAATGTGGCTTCCTGCGGCGCTAGTTTCTTGGGCTCTTTCAGGCTGTTCTGGGTTTGCAGGTCGGCGCTGGCCAGGGTCTGGGCACGGCCCGTTTTGCCGAGGTTTTTGGCCCCGGCCAGGCTGATGCTGACGGGGCGCGGCGTGGCCGAGTAGTTCACCAGCTTCACCACGACCTCGCCGGTGGGCTCGTCGGCCACGGCGCTGGCAAAAAGGTTGTCGGCCCCGTTTTTGGCCCCGCCGGGCATGGTCACGGGCAGCACTTTGGTGCCTTTGTTGAGGCTATAGAACTGCTGCACGTAGTAGCTCGGCGAGCCGTAGGAGCTCAGGTTATCAAACCAAATAAGGTCGGGCGTCCACTGCCAGGCGTCCACGTTGGCGAAGAGCGGGGCGTAGCTGGCCATGCCCACCACGTCGGCGTTGCGCTCGAGGCCGGTCATGAAGGCGGCTTCCGAAATAGCGCAGTCCCAGGTGTTTTTGTTGTTTTCGCTGCCCGTGTTCACACTCTGGGCGGCGTACTCGCCGGCGAAGATTTTGGGGCCGCCGCGGGCGTACTTGTCGTAGCGGCCCACGTTGGCCCGAAACCAGTCGGCCTTGGCGTAGTAGTGCTCGTCGATGTAGTCGGCCTTGAGCTCGCCGAGGCGCTTGCTGGCGGTGTCAAACAGCTCGCCGTCGGGGCTGGGGCCGGCGCTGCTCACCAGGTCGATGCCGGGGTATTTGGCCTTCACGGCTTTGGCAAACGGGATGTAGCGCTCCAGGTACTGCGGCCCCCACTGCTCGTTGCCCACGCCTATCATCTTGAGGTTGAAGGGCGCGGGGTGGCCCATGGCGGCGCGCTTGGCGCCCCAGGTAGAGGTAGCCGGGCCGTTGGCAAACTCGATGAGGTCGAGCGCATCTTGAATAAATACGTCCAGCGACGGGTCGTCGGTGGCGTGGTTGTGCGGGGCAGTTTCGCCGGCATTGGGGCCGCCCTTGGTGCTGGCGCTACCCAGCGGGGCCAGCTCGCCCGAGTTGTACTGGCAGGCCATGCCCACGTTCAGAATCGGCAGCGGCTCGGCCCCGATATCCTCCGACAACTGGAAATACTCGAAGAAGCCCAGCCCGAACGACTGGTAGTAGTCGGGCGTCGAGCGGTGCCGGAATTCCAT
>JAKONR010000094.1 GCA_022701825.1 Hymenobacteraceae bacterium
GAATAGCGTCGGCCCCGGCGCGCTTGATGCTCATGAGCACTTCCATCATGGTTTTTTCGCCATCGACCCAGCCGTTGAGGGCGGCGGCGCGCACCATCGCGTACTCGCCCGATACGTTGTAGGCCGTCACGGGCAGGTGGGTGTGATTTTTCACTTCCCGGATGATGTCGAGGTAGCTCAGGGCGGGCTTTATCATTACCATGTCCGCGCCTTCGGTTTCGTCGAGGGCCAGCTCGCGCAGGGCTTCGAGGCGGTTGGCGGGGTTCATCTGGTAGCTCTTTTTGTCGCCCTTTTTGGGGGCCGAGTCGAGCGCATCGCGGAAGGGGCCGTAGAAGGCCGAGGCGTACTTGGCAGTGTAGCTCATGATGCTGACGTGGCTAAAGCCATTGCTATCCAGCACGTCGCGTATCCAGGCCACGCGGCCGTCCATCATGTCGCTGGGGCCGATGATGTCGGCCCCGGCGCGGGCCTGGGCCAGGGCCATCTGGCCGAGTACTTCAAGCGAGGCGTCGTTGAGGATTTCGCCCGAGTCCACGTCTACCACGCCGTCGTGGCCGTCGCTGCTGTAGGGGTCCATCGCCACGTCGGTCATGATGGCTACATCGGGGAACTGCCGCTTGATGTCGGCCACGGCCTTTAGGTACAGCCCGTTGAGGTTGGTCGACTCGCGGGCCAGCCGGTCTTTCAGGCCATCGTTGATGCTGGGGAAGGGCGCGAAGGCGTTGATGCCCAGCTCCACGGCCGCGCCCACTTCGTCGATTACACGGTCGGCCGAGTAGCGGTAGATGCCCGGCATCGACTTCACCTCCAACTGCTGGTTTTGGCCTTCGATGATAAAGAGTGGGTAAATGAAGTCGTGGGCCGTAAGGCGCGTTTCCTGCACCATGTCGCGGATAACCTGCGACTTACGATTGCGGCGGGGACGGTGCGTGGGGATGAGGGGCATAGGGCGAAAAAAGCTAAAACGAACTTGTACAGCTAGCTAAACAAGCCCGGCGCGGTATCGTTGCGCCGGCCGGCCATATTCCTTGCCCGCGCCGCCTTGGCTACTTCTTCTTTTTGCCCCCACTAAAAAGCGAGTACAGCAGAAAAATCACGACTAGCCCCGCCGCCGCCAGCCCCAGCCCGCCCCAGAAGCTGACGCCCGGAATCAGGCTCACCAGCGCCGCCAAGCCCGCCAGTACGGCCAGCACCACGCCGATAAAAAACAATGCCACCCGGCCCAGGCCGTTTTCGGCCGCACCCTCGGTGGGCTGCTGCCGCTGAAGCTTGTGGACCAAGCGCTTGGCTAGCGGCGCGGCAAGCTTGGCCGTGGCTAGGGGCGCGCGCAACTGCGTTTTTGGGGCCAGGTGCGGGATTTGCTGCTGCTCCGGCCGGGTAACGGCCGGTGCAGCAGCAACCTGCTCAGCAGACGCGGCGGGTAGGGTAGTAGCGACGGTGGCAGTCAGCGACGAATCGAGGGCAGCGACCGGCGCGGCGGCCAGCGGCCCGGAAACCAGCGTGGCAGGCCGCGTGACTACCTGGGCGCTGTGGCAGCCCGCCAGCAGCAGCGCCGGGGCCAGGACTAGAATTTTTCTCATGCGGCCTTATACTCAAAAAGCCCGGATAACGTCGGCAATCAGGGCGCAGGCGTCGCGCAATTCGGCCTCCGTGATGACGAGCGGCGGCGCAAAGCGGATGATGTCACCGTGGGTGGGCTTGGCCAGCAGGCCGCGCTCCATGAGGGCCACGCACACGTCCCAGGCGGTGCGGCCGTCGGGCGTGGGGTTGATAACCACGGCGTTGAGCAGGCCTTTGCCCCGCACGGCATCCACGGTTTCCGGGCATTCGGCTTGCAGCAGGCGCATTTCTTCGCGAAAAATCTCGCCCAGGCGCAGCGCGTTGCCGGCCAGGTTTTCATCAACCAAAACGTCGAGCGCGGCCTGCATCACGGCGCAGGCCAGCGGATTGCCGCCAAACGTGGAGCCGTGCTGGCCGGGCTGAATGGTGAGCATAATCTCGTCGTCGGCCAGCACTGCCGACACGGGCAGCACGCCGCCACTCAGGGCCTTGCCCAATATCAGAATATCGCCGCGCACGTCCTCATAGTCGGTGGCCAGCAGCTTACCGGTGCGGCCCAGGCCAGTCTGGATTTCGTCAGTGATAAGCAGCACGTTGTGCGCTTTGCAGAGCTTGGCAGCCTGGGCCAAATACCCGTCTTTGGGCACTACCACGCCCGCCTCGCCCTGGATGGGCTCGACCAAAAAGCCGCACACGTGCGGGTCTTTCAGGGCCTCGCCCAGCGCCTCCACATCATCATACGGCACCACCTGGTAGCCCGGCACGAAGGGGCCGAAACCGCCCGTGCTGTCGCCGTCTGTACTAAAGGAAATGATGCCCGTGGTGCGCCCGTGAAAGTTATGCTCGGCCACGACGATGCGCGCCTGGTTGGGCGCGATGCCCTTTTCCTGGTAGCCCCACTTGCGGGCCAGCTTGAGGGCGGTTTCCACGGCCTCGGCGCCCGAGTTCATCAGCAGGGCTTTTTGGTAGCCGAAGAGCTCGCAGAGCTGCTGCTCGGCCGCGCCCAGCCGGTCGTTGAAAAAGGCCCGGCTCGTGAGCGTAAGTTGCTGCGCCTGCTCCGTCAGCGCCCCGATAATGCGCGGGTGGCAATGGCCCTGGTTAACAGCCGAATAAGCCGATAAAAAATCGAGGTAGCGCTTGCCTTCCACGTCCCACACGTGCACGCCCTTGCCCCGCGAGAGCACCACGGGCAGCGGGTGGTAGTTGTGGGCACCGTACTGGTCTTCGAGGGCCATGAGGCGCTCGGCG
>JAKONR010000107.1 GCA_022701825.1 Hymenobacteraceae bacterium
AAGCCAGGTCGCCGGGCTGTGCTTGCGTTACAAAATCGACGGTTTCGCCTACCTCGATTTGCTGGTAGGCATCGCGCGGCAGCTGCACGCCCAGCAGCCCAAAGAGCTGCTGCGTGAGGCCCGAGCAGTCGAGGCCAAATACGCTTTTGCCGCCCCACACGTAGGGCGCCCGTAGGTATAGCTGCCCCAGCTTGCGCAGCAGCAGCAGCTGGCGCGCGGGCGCGGCGAGCTGCGCGGGATTGGTAGCCGCGCCATTGTAAAACAAGCACTTATCGCCTATTTTCAACGTCATGCCATCGAAAAATGGCAACCGGCAGCCCACCGTGATGGGCTGGCGCGTATCGGCGTCAGACACTACCTGCACCAGGTCGAGCGCCCGCGGGTGGTCCTGCGCCCGCCACGCCTCAAAATACTCAGCGCTCACGGGCGTATGCTGCTTATAATCAATCCAGCCCTGGTACTTATCGGCCGCACTTTCCACGCGCAGCCAGTTGCCCTGCCGTAGCAGCACGGTGTAGCAGTCGCCAAAAAGCAGCTCGGTTACCAGCTCGGCCTTGTCGCTGGCCTCGGCCCGCACGGGAACGGCGCTAAGCGCGCAAATACCGTTGTTCAAAATGGGTGAATGGGTTGATTGCTGGACTGATAAATTGTTTTCTTGTTGGATTGCCAGTTAGCTTAATTGCCGAGTACTTAGATTGATTTATCGATAGTGCAGCAATAAAACAATTCAGCCAGCCGACAATCTAGCCATTCAACCATCTCAACGAAACCGCTCCATTTCGCGCTTCTGGTCTTTGGCTTTCAGGTCTTCGCGCTTGTCAAAGAGCTTTTTGCCCTGGGCCAGCGCTATTTCGAGCTTGGCAAAGCCGCGGTCCGTGACGAACAAGCGCAGCGGAATGATGGTGAGGCCATGGTCCATTTTGCCGGCCAGCTGCTTTAGCTCGCGCTTATTGAGTAGCAGCTTGCGGGCGCGCATGGCGTCGTGGTTGTTGTAAGTGCCTGGCGTGTAGGGCGCGATGCGCACGCTGTGCACCCACAGGTCGCCCTTGTGGTCGAAGGTGCAGTAGCCGTCCTGGAGGTTGACCTCGGCGGCGCGCACGCTTTTTATTTCGGTGCCGTGCAGCATCATCCCCGCGTCGTACTTGGCCAGGAAGGTGTATTCGTGGCTGGCGCGGCGGTTTTTGATGTTGATAGGGGCAGGTGTTTTATCTTTCATGACCGCAGATTCAAACGGATTAAACGGATTGCGCAGATACGCTTGGCTGCGCCAAGCTGGCTGGGTGGGCGTTCATCCTGGGGGTGGATTTTGGGTTGCTTCTACGTCAGTTTTAGTCGGGGGTCGGGGCTGGTGAGCTGGCTGGCAAAATCGCCGGCTTCGTATTGGAATATAGCTGCCTGGCCCACCATCGCCGCGTTGTCGGTGCAAAACTCGAAGTCAGGGATGAAAACTGCCCACCCTTCGGTTTCGGCCAGCGCTTGCAGGCCCTGGCGCAGGCCCGAATTGGCGGCTACGCCGCCGGCCAGGGCTACTTGGTGCAGGCCGGTGGCCTGGGCGGCCTTTTTGAGTTGCTTGAGCAGCGTTTGCACGATGGTGTGCTGGATGCTGGCGCAGAGGTCGGCCAGGTTTTCTGCGATGAAATTCGGGTTGGCGGTGGTTTCCTTTTTCAGAAAGTACAGCACCGACGTTTTCAGGCCGCTGAACGAGAAATTATAGCCCTCTAGCGCACCTTCCGGGAACGCGAAGCGGCGCGGGTTGCCGGTTTGGGCCAGCTTGTCGAGGCGCGGGCCGCCGGGGTACGGCAGGCCCAGCAGCTTGGCCGTTTTGTCGAAGGCTTCGCCAGCCGCGTCGTCAATGGTCTGGCCCAGGATTTCCATGTCCAGGGCGCTGCGCACCACCACCAGTTGCGTGTGCCCGCCGCTCACGGTGAGGCACAGAAACGGAAAAGCTGGCTTAGGCTCGCGGATGAAATGCGCCAGAATATGCGCCCGCATGTGGTTCACGGCCAGCAGCGGCTTGCCCAGCGCCAGCGCCAGGCTTTTGGCAAACAGGTTGCCTACTAACAAAGAGCCCAGCAGGCCCGGCCCCTGGGTCACGGCCACGGCGTCGAGGTCAGCTTTTTCGATGCCGGCCCGCTTCAGCGCGGCCGTGACTACGGGCAGCAGGTGCTGCTGGTGCGCCCGCGAGGCTAGCTCAGGCACCACGCCGCCGTACTGCTCGTGCACGGCCTGGCCGGCCACTACGTTACTGAGCAGCTGGCCGTTGCGAAATACCGCCGCGCCGGTGTCGTCGCAGCTCGATTCGATGGCGAGAAGAGTAAGCACTTCGTTTCAGTTAAGAGTTAAGAGTTAAGAGTTAGGGGTCGCTCGGAGCAGGGTTGATAATTCAGTCAACTCTTAACTATTCACTCCTAACTCTTAACTAACAGCAAAGGTCGGGCGAACCCGCCGACTACCTACCGCGTTTGCGGAAGCATTGTGCGCTAAAAGCCGCACCTTTGCGTTTTAATCGCCACGCCTACCGGCTGCTAACCCGTTTTTGCCTCCTTTCGTGCGCCGCGCTTTCCGCATTCTATTCAAAACCTTGCTGGGCCTGCTGGTGCTGGTGCTGCTGCTGGTAGGCGGCGCGCTGCTGGCCCTGCGGGTGCCGAGCGTGCAAACCAGCCTGGTGCAGAAGGCGGCGGCCGTGCTCACGAAGAAGCTGGGGCAAAAGGTCGAGATAGCGGGCTTGGATATTCGCCCGTTTTCGCACGTGCTGCTCGAAGGGGTACGCGTGCGCGACCGACGCGGCGGCGAATTGTTTAGCATCGGCCGGGCTGACGCTGATATCCAGCTATTTTCGGTGTTCGACCCCAGCCACTTGCACGTGGGCACGCTCACGCTTGATGAGCCGCGCTTTGCGCTGCGCGACGTGGCCGGGCAGCCCGACTCGACCACGCTCGACCAGTTTCTCAGCGCCATCCGGCGGCTGGCCGGCCCGCCCGACTCTACCAAAAAGGCCTCCAAACCGTTTGATTTTCAGCTGCACGACATTGTCATTCGCAACGGGCATTTTGAGCTAGAGCGGCCCGACCGACCCCGCGACCCGGCCTACGGCCGCAGCATCGACTACGCCCACATGCAGGTCGATAGCGTGTACGCCACTATTTCGGCGCTGAATCTTAAGACCGATACGCTACGGGCGCGGGTGGCTGGCCTGCGGGCAGTGGAAGTACCTTCCAAAACGCGTTTGCGCGAGCTAACGGCTGATATTCAGTTTCATGAGCACTTCTGGGATTTCAAAAACCTAAAGCTGCGCGTGGGCCGCAGCGTACTCCAGAAATACCTGCGCTTTGAGTACCAACGCTTCGGCAATTTCTCGGATTTCAACGATTCGATGCGCGTGATTACGCAGTTGCGCGGGGCCAAAATCTACACCGACGACATTGCCAAGTTTGCGCCGCAGCTGGCTACGCTCAAGGATTCTATCCAGATTTCGGGCGATGCCAAGGGCTACGTGCGCAATTTTCAGATAAAGAACCTCGATGTGCGCTACGGCCGCCGCACGCATATCGTGGCTACCCGCGCCTATGCCGACAACCTGCCCCGCTGGCGCGAAAGCTTGATGGACCTGCGCCTGAAACCTTCGCAGGTGGATGCCGCTGACCTGCGCCGCTGGCTGCCGCGCTCGGCCAACACGCTGGTGCAGCGCCTGGGTTTGATAAAGCTGAACGGACAGTTTTTGGGCTTCGTGACTGACTTTGTGGCTAATGCCTCGTTTGATACGGCGCTGGGGCAAGTCACAACTGACCTTAATCTCAAGACCAAGAGCGACTTCGACCACGCCGTGTACGAGGGCGAAGTCAAGAGCACGGCCTTCCAAGTCGGCAAGTTTTTGGGCGACGAGTCGGTGATTCGGGATGTGACCCTGAGCGGGCGTGTGACGGGCACCGGCTTTGTGCCGCCGCTGGCCAAGGGCCACGCCGTGGCTACGGTGCCCGCCATCTGGCTCAATGGCTACCGCTACCACAATCTTACGCTCGACGGTGATTTTGCCGGGCAGGGCTTCAAGGGTAAAATCACGGCCAACGACCCGGCCGTACAGCTGAGCGCCACCGGCGAAATAGACCTCAACCCGCGCCACCAGGTAGTTGATATAAATGCCAACATCGGCCGCGCCAACCTAGCTACGCTGGGCCTATTGAATGAGCCGCTCGTGGTGCGCACCAGCGCGCAGGTGCACCTGCGCGGCACGCAGCTCGACTCGCTGCTGGGCTATGCCCGGCTGCGCAACTCGCGCTTTGTGCTGCGCAACCAAACGCTGGACCTCGACACGCTCGACGTGCTCAGCACCCGCAATAGCCAGGGCCAGCGCGCCGTAACGCTGCGCTCGGAGCTACTGGCGCTATCGGCCACCGGCCGCTTCGAAACCGCCGCCGTGCGCCGCGACCTGGAGACGCTGTGGCACGAGTACCGGCTCAATTTTGAGAGCAACGCCGCCGCCACGGCCGCCTACTACCGGCGCAAGCGCCAGCAGGCGCTGCCTACTTATCAGATTGATTTTAACTTGAATTTCAAGCATATCAATCCGGTTTTGGATTTACTGATGCCTGACTTGCAGCTGGCCGACAACAGCCGCATCGACGGCTCGTTTCGGCAGGGTGAAACGTCGATTTTGCAGATGGGCGGCAAGTTTGACAGCATCTGGTACGGGCCGGTGCATACGGTGGCGACGGAGTTTGACTTTTCGACCTCGAAGCTGCCCTACAAGCCCGAGGTGCTGGCCCAGGCCAGCGTAACCTCGGCGCGCCAGGTGCTGCCGGGGCTGGGCAATACCGAGCGGTTTATAGTGGAAGGCGTGTGGGACCAGCAGCGCATCAATTTTTCGACCTCGCTGGCCCAGAGCGGCACTACCAACCGCGCCACTATCAATGGGGCGCTGTCGTTTTTGCCGCGTCAGGTAGAGGTGGTTTTTCGCCAGAGCGGCCTGCACCTGCTGGACAAGGAGTACACCATCGCGGCCGATAACGTAGTGCGCATCAGTGATTTTGGCAAGCAGTTCGACATTCAAAACTTTGTACTCAGCAACGGCAACCAGCGGCTGAGCGCGCAGGGCTTCATTTCGCCCGACCCCCAAAAGCCGCCGCTGGAGCTCGATATCGCCAACTTCGATATTGCCACGCTCAACTCCGTAACCAACCAGCGGCTGGGCGGCCGGCTCAATATGAAAGCCAGCGTGAGCGGCATTTATAACAACCTGGCTATCAATAGCACGCTGGCTGTCGACTCGCTGGTGTACGAGGGCGTGGCCATTGGGCAGGTGGCCGGGCGCGGCGATTGGGACAACCCCAGCGGCCAGCTGCGGATGAATCTTGACGTGGCGCGCCAACAGCAGCGCGTGCTCACGGTTACGGGCTATTTGGCACCCAAGTCCACGACTCAGCAGTTCAACCTTACCGGCAAGCTTGATAACGCGCCGGTAGTACTGGCGCAGCCCTTTCTGGCCGGTATTCTAGATAAGCTCGGCGGCACTGGCCAGGGTGAGCTGATGCTGACCGGGATGTTTAACGCGCCCAACCTCACGGGCGCGGTCGATGTCCAAAACGGGCGCTTCACCTTCGGCTACCTGGGCACCACCTACACCTTCGCCGACCGCATCACGTTCACCAACACGGCTATTCTGCTGCCGGGCATCAAGCTGCGCGACGCGCTGGGTAACGTGGCTACCGTAGATGGCTCGGTGAATCACCAGGGCTTTCAGAACATGAGCCTGAACCTGCGGGCTAATTTTCGTAAGTTCCAGGTGCTCAGCACGACGCGCAAAGACAACGACCTGTATTTCGGCACGGCCTACGCCACCGGCACCGCCACCGTGCGCGGCCCCGTCGACGACCTGGTGGTGGACGTGCGGGCCTCGTCGGAGGCCGGCACGCGCCTAGCGCTGCCCCTCGACAATGCCGCTAAGGCCGAGCAGGCCAGCTACATTAAGTTCGTGAACCGCAACCTGCCCGACTCGGTGAGGCGGCGGCAAGCCATCACGGCGGCCGCGCTGGCCGCGCAAAACAAGGTAGATTTATCAGGCATTCAGCTCAATATGAACCTGACGGTGACGCCCGATGCCTACCTGGAAATTTTGCTGGATGAAGCCACAGGCGACGTAATCCGCGGCTCGGCCACCGGGCAGCTGCGCCTGAACATCGACACGCGAGGCGATTTTAACATGTACGGGCAGGTAGAAATCGTGCGCGGCGCGTACAATTTTACCTTGCAAGGGCTTGTTAATAAAGAATTTATAGTACGACCCGGTGGAATTATCAGCTGGAACGGTGACCCGCTCGATGGGCAGATGAACGTGACGGCCACCTACACCCAGCGCACCTCGCTGGCGCCCATCTTGCAGGCCACCAGCGGCACGGGCACCGGCGCGGGCGCGGCCGTGGTGCCCGTTACGGCCGTGATGAACCTGACCGGGCCCCTGCTGCTGCCGGTTATCAAGCTGGCGCTGGAGTTCGACGACGCGCCCAGCTCGCTACAAAACGACTTGGCTTCGTTTATCGCGCTGCTGCGCAACGACGAGCAGGAATTGAACCGGCAGGTCTTCAGCCTGCTGGTTTTTCGCACGCTATCGCCGCAAAACGTGAGTGGCTTCGCGGGCATTTCGCTGACCGGGCAGGCCGGCGGCACCCAGAACAGCCTGGTGCAGAACAGCCTGGGCCAGATTATCTCGTCGCAGCTCGGGGCGCTGACTTCGCAGATTGACCAGAACCTGGAGATTGATTTTAACATCAACGGCCTGACCGCCGACCAGTTGCAGGCGCTGCAAGTGCGCCTGAGCTATTCCTTCCTCAACGGCCGCCTGCGCCTGACCCGCGAGGGCGGCATCAGCAACAGTTCGACCTCAACCACCACGGGCGGCATCACGACGACCAACCAAACGTCGCTGCTCGGCGATTTCAGCCTCGAATATTTCCTGCGCCCCGATGGTAAGTTCCGGGCCAAGCTGCGCTACGAGACTACACCCCGCACCGCCGACCTCGTCAACAACCTGAACCAAAACCAGGCGCGGGCCGGCATTTCGCTGCTGCACACCGAAGAATTTAATTCGCTACGCGAGCTATTCGGCCGCGAAAAACCCACCCGTCGCGCGCGCAACCAGCAGCGCGCCCGCGAGGTGCTGACGGTGGAAGAAGACCCCAGAACTAATCTGTAGCCCGGACCGCAGATTCAAACGGATTTGTCGGATTTAACGGATACGCCCGCCGCGCGGGCTGGCTACCTAGGCGCAGGAGCGGCTGCGCCGGCTCTTGAGAGTTTAACCACAAACGATAGACAAAATATCCACTCAAAAGTATATAATTTAATTTCTACTAAAAGCTGGTTAACGCCCGAGTAGCCAGCCCGCGTCGCGGGCGTATCCGTTAAATCCGACAAATCCGTTTGAATCTGCGGTCTATCTTTGCGCTTATGCCGCGCCGCAAAAAGAAACTTGGCTCCTATCCTACCCCGCTCGTTGTGTTCAGCATTACGCTGGCGCTGGTGGTTATTGGGCTGTTTGGGCTGCTGCTGCTGCACGCGCACAAGCTGAGCGAGCGGGTGCGCGAAAACCTGGAAGTGCAGGTGTACCTAGAGCGCGACCTGCCCGAAACCGAGCTGCTGCGCCTTCAGCAAGACCTGGAGCACCAGCCCTACGTGGCCGAGAAGAACGGCCTGCGCTTCGTGAGCAAGGAAGAAGGCGCCCGCCAGCTCTTGGAAAATACTGGTGAAGACTTCCGTACTTTCCTCGACGATAACCCCTTGCGCGATGCCTACGCCGTCCGCATCCGGCCCGAATACACCGATACCATGCACCTGCGGCAGCTGAGCCGCAGCCTGAGCAGCCAGCGCGGCGTGTTTGAGGTGCAGTACCCCAAAAGCCTGTTCGACAGCATCAACCAAAACCTGACCAAGGTGAGTTTGCTATTGCTGAGCTTCGCGGCGGTGCTGGTGGTGGTAGTGGTCATTCTCATCAATAATACCATCAAGCTGGCCTTGTTTTCGCAGCGGTTTTTGATTCGCTCGATGCAACTGGTGGGCGCCACGCGGTTCTTTATCCAGCAACCGTTTTTGCAGCGCGCTACCTGGCAGGGTTTTGCCAGCGGCGGGCTGGCGGCGCTGGTGCTGGTGGCCCTGCTCCAATACGCCTACCTCGAAGTGGAGCAACTCAAGCTGCTGCGCGACGACCGCCTCATCGGCCTGCTGCTGCTGGCCGTGGTGGGGCTAGGCACCGTTATTGGCTTTCTGAGCTCGTACCGCGCTGTCAATAAATACATTGGTGTTTCGCTCGATGAACTGTATTAAGGTCATTTAACAATTATCAATCAATAGTTAACAGCCTTTCTTCGCGCCACATTTCTGAAGAGGTACGGGCTCGGTTGCTCATTGATAATTGCAAACGACTATTTGTTAAATGTTAAATGATAACTGTTAAATGACACCATCTCCGCGCTTCGCATTCGGGCCTCGCAATTTTCGCCTGATGTGGCTGGGCCTGGCCGTGCTGGCCGTGGGCTTCGTTACGATGATGCTCGACGGGGCCGACTACGGCGAGGGTTTTTTGGGCCTTACGCTAGGGCCGATTTTGCTGTTTGTGGGCTTCATCATTGAGTTTTTTGCCATCATGGTGCGCAGCAACCCCGGCGAGGTAGTGCCGGTAGCCCCGGCCCACCCCGGCGTGGCCGCGCCCGTAGCCGCCCCAGTAGTGGCGGCACCCGTGGTGCCCGCCCCCGCACCCACGCCCGCCAAGCCCGCCTATAAGCGGCTGTAATAGTGTACCGTGAGCTTTAGCTTGCGCGCGTTTGGGCTCTATAGTACGGCCCAGGCGCGCGCGCAAGCTAAAGCTTACGGTACACTACTCTTTTACAACCAACTGACTAAAAATGACTTACTGGCAGGCGCTGCTGCTGGCCATCGTGGAGGGGCTCACCGAGTTTCTGCCCGTGTCCAGCACCGGCCACATGATTATTGCATCCCAGCTCTTGGGCGTCGCCATGACGCCCTTCGCCAAGCTCTTCTTGGTGGTTATTCAGCTCGGGGCCATCCTGTCGGTACTGGTAGTGTACTGGAAGCGCTTTTTTCAAAGCATCGACTTCTACCTCAAGCTGTTGGTATCCTTTTTGCCCATCATCGTAGTCGGGTTGCTGCTCAAAAAGCACATCGACGCACTGCTCGAATCGGTCACGACCGTGGCCGTGATGCTGCTGCTCGGCGGCGTGGTGCTGCTGTTCATCGACAAGTGGTTTCCGCAGGAAGACCCCAAGTCGGGCGGCCACCCGGTGACCACGCCCAGCTTCAAGGAGGCTCTTATCATCGGTTTGTTCCAATGCCTGGCTGTGGTGCCGGGCGTGAGCCGCTCGGCGGCCACAATCATCGGTGGCCTCTCGCAGAAGCTGACGCGCAAGGCAGCGGCTGAATTTGCCTTCTTTTTGGCCATGCCCACCATGGCGGCTGCGGCGGCCAAAGACATCTATGATTACTACAAAGAGCTTCACACTCAGGGCATAGCAATCAGCCAGCTATTTTCGGGCGAGGAATTGAAGCTGCTGGTGCTCGGCAACGTGGTGGCCTTCGTGGTGGCGCTGCTGGCCATCCGGCTGTTCGTGGGTTTCGTAGCCAAGTACGGGTTTCGGGCCTTTGGCATCTACCGCATCATCGTGGGCGGCTTGCTGCTGCTGTTGCTGGGCTTGGGGGTAAATTTGCAGCTGGTATAATTTTTTAGCTGCTGGCTTTCGACTGTTAGCTGTTGGCCTTCCTTACTATACATTTACATGCAAGAAGCTAACAGCCAAGGGCCGGCTGAAAGGCCCCCGCTATCAGCTAAAAGCCTGGCAGAAGGCGTAGTACTGCTGCTCGACAAGCCGCTGACCTGGACCTCCTTCGATGTGGTGCGCAAGGTGAAAAACACGCTGCGCCCGCCCAAAATCGGCCACGCCGGTACCCTCGACCCGCTGGCCACCGGCCTGCTTATCTTGTGCACCGGCAAGAAAACCAAGGAGATAGACCAGATTCAGGCGCAGGAAAAGGAGTACGAAGGCACCTTTCGCCTGGGCCAGACCACGCCGAGCTTTGACCTCGAAACCCCCGTAGACTCGGAGCAAAGCTGCGAGCACCTGACCGAGGCCGACCTGCGGGCCGCCGCAGCCACCTTTTTGGGCAAAATCGACCAGATACCGCCCGTGTTCTCGGCCGTGAAGGTCGATGGCAAGCGCGCCTACGAGCTGGCTCGCACCGGCCAGGAGGCCGAAATCAAGGCTAAAACTGTCGAAATCAAGACTTTTGAGCTGACGCGCATTGCGCTACCGGAGATTGATTTCCGCGTCGTGTGCTCGAAGGGCACCTATATCCGCAGCCTGGCCCGCGACCTGGGCGTGGCCCTGGGCTGCGGCGCCCACCTCACGCGGCTGGTGCGCACCCGCATCGGCACATATAAGCTGGCTGACGCCTGGACGATAGCCGCTCTGGAGGCCCAGCGCCCGCCTCGCCCCGGGGGCGAGGCCGAAAAGCCGCCCCGCGAGCGGCGCGAGCGCATCAGGCCGGCCCGCGCGGGCCTCGATTTCTACGCCGCGCAGCACGCCGCCCCACCCGCCGCGGCCGGCCCCGACCTGCCGCTGCACCCCGAAGGCACGCCGTTGGCGTAAGCTGCTACCCGATTTATGCACATCATTCGCGACCCCGCCGATTTTCCTGCCTTAGCTAATGCCGTCGTCACGAGTGGCACTTTCGATGGCGTGCACCTGGGGCATCAGCGCATTTTGGCGCGGCTGCGGCAGGTGGCCGACGCGGTGGGCGGGCCAGCGGTGGTCATCACCTACTGGCCGCACCCGCGCCTGGTGCTGGGGCCACCACCCTCGCACTCCGAGCTACTGGAGTTGCAGCTGCTCAATACGTTAGACGAGCGCATTGCCCGGCTGGCCGACGCCGGGGTTGACTACCTGCTGGTGATGCCTTTCACCCGCGAATTCGCGCAGTGGACGTCCGAAGAATACATTCAGGAGCTTTTGCTGAAAACGGTTAATACCAAGCATTTGGTCATCGGCTACGACCACCGCTTCGGCAAAAACCGCGAAGGCGGCTTCGACTACCTCAGCCAGCACGCCGGCCGCTACGGCTTCACGGTAGAAGAGATTCCGCGCCAGGACGTGGACGCGGTGGGCGTGAGCAGCACCCGCATCCGGCGGGCGCTGCGGGCCGGCGACGTGGCCACCGCCGCCCGCTACCTGGGCTATCCCTACCCGCTGACGGGCGTAGTGGTGCACGGTCAAAAGCTGGGCCGCACCATCGGCTACCCTACTGCTAACCTGGCACCTACCGAACCGCTCAAGCTGGTGCCCGCGCAGGGCATCTACGCGGTGTGGGCCACCACGGCGGCGGGCACGCGCCACCCGGCCATGCTCAGCATCGGCGTGCGGCCCACGATTGGCAACGATTTGGCGCAGACGATAGAGGTCAATTTGCTTGATTTTAGCGGCGATTTGTACGACCAGCTGCTGATGCTGGAATTTGTGGCGTGGCTGCGGAGCGAAGAAAAATACGATGGGTTGGACGCGTTAACGGCCCAACTGGCGTTAGATGCGCAGGCCACGCGCGCGGCGTTGGCGTAGCCTGGGCACGCTTTGTGCTCTAGCCGTCCAACTGCCCGGCTTCGCCTGTCGTTGCGAGCGTAGCGAAGCAATCGCACCTGCTGAGTACCCGAGCAGTTCGTTTACGGCTTGTCTTGATGCGATTGCTTCGCTACGCTCGCAATGACAGGCGAAGCCAGGCACTACCAAATAACCTATTGCTTATGAGAATTTTGCGTTTGTTTTTTCTGGCAAGTATCTGGCTCGGCTTCGCCCTTGCGGCCCAGGCCCAGGCTGGCCGCATCACGGGCGTGGTGCAAGACTCGGTAACTCACGAGCCGCTGCCGTTTTCGAGCGTCTTTCTGGCCAACACCACGCTGGGCGCTACTACCAACGAGAACGGCCTGTTTGTGCTGGACCGGGTGCCAAAGGGTAGTTATGACATCGTGGGCTCCTACGTGGGCTACCGCCTGAGCAAGCAAAGCATCACGGTAGCGGCGGGCGCCACCGCCCCGGCCGTTACGCTGCGGCTGGCCTCGTCGGGGCCGCAGCTGGGCGAAGTGGTGGTGAAAGCCGACGCCCACCAGGAAGACAACTACCGCAAGTTCACCGACTTATTCGTGGGGCGCACGGCCTTTTCCAAGCAGTGCCGCATCACCAACCCCGGCGAGGTAGATGTGGACTTCAACGACACGACCAAAACCCTGACGGCCACCACCGACAGCTACGTGCAGGTCGACAACAAGGCGCTGGGCTACCGCCTCAAGTATTTCGGGATGCACTTTCGCTACAACGAAACCAGCGAGGCCGTGAGCTACGAGGGCCAGACGGTGTTTGAGGAAATGAAGCCTAAGGACGAAGCCCAGCGCCGCCAGTGGGCCGCCAACCGCCTGGCCGCCTACAACGGCTCGCAGACGCATTTCCTGAAAAGCGTGTACGACAACAAGCTGAGCGATAACAACTTCATGGCGCAGCAGGTACGCTTGGTGGTGCCGCTGCGGGCGGGCCGCGCCGAGGCGGCCCTGCGCAAAAAAACTACGCCCTTTACGGCCGCCGAGATAGACTCGCTGCGGGCCTGGGCCGAACTGCCACCCATCGCGCAGCTCAACCCCGTGGCCCGGCCCATCGACAGCCTGCGCCGCGTGGCCGCCGACGGGCGGGTGTACCTGCGCTTCCCCGACGAGCTGCAAGTAGTGTACTTCGGTGAAGCGCCCGACCCGGCCTACACCGCCCCCATGTCGCCCATCGGGCCGGCCGAAAAAACCATGCCCGCCAAGCGCCAAGTCTCACGCCTGACGCTGGTAGTGCCCGAGACCGAAATCAACCCCAATGGCACGCTGGCGAACCCGTTTGACGTGGTGCCCGGCGAATACTGGGGCTTTCAGCGCATCGGCGAGTTTTTGCCACTCGACTACGAGCCGCCCGTAACCGCTACCAAGCGGACCTCAGCGGCGGTGAAATAGCCCACGCCACAGCCAAAAAAGCCTCCGCAGGTCGTCCTGCGGAGGCTTTTTTGGCTGTGGCGTGGGCTGCTTTCCCACCACTCGGCTACTAAAGCCGTAAAAACGTAGGCTGGCTAGTTCGATACGCAACCGCCAGTAGGCTTATTTTTCGCCGGAGTTGTCTTATTCAGCCTTTTTCCCAAACGCGCGCCTGCGCCTCGCCTTTTTGCTGCTGTGGTGGCTGCCGGGCCTGGCGGTGGCCCAAAGCAGCCTCAGCGGCACCGTGCGCGACTCCCTCACGCAGAAGCCGCTGCCGTTTGCCAGCGTGTTTCTGGCCAATACCACGCTGGGAGTCACGACCACCGAGCAGGGCACCTTTGTGTTTGAGCGCGTGCCGGCGGGCAGCTACGATGTGGTGGCATCTTACGTGGGCTACCGGCTTGCTAAGCAAGCTATTACCGTGGGGCAGGCGCCTCAAAAACTGACGCTGGCCCTCGCCCCCACGGGCGCGCAGCTGGGCGAAGTAGTGGTGCGCCCGCGCCCCAACAACCCCGGCGACTACCAGCGGTTCAAGGAGCTGTTTTTGGGCCGCAGCACGTTTTCGCAGCAGTGTCGCATCCGAAATCCCGACGATGTGCTGGTCGATTTTGACCCCAAAACCACCGAGCTCACGGCCGCCGCCCGCAATTACGTAGAGGTTGATAACCAGGCCCTGGGCTACCGCGTGAAGTACTACGGCCTACAATTCGCCTGTAATTTCACGCAGCAAGTCGTCACGTTCTACGGCCAGCCGGTATTTGAGGAAATGACGCCCCGCTCGGCGCGCCAGCGCCGCCAGTGGGAAGCTAACCGCGTGCAGGCCTACCTGGGCTCGCCGGCGCACTTTTACCGCAGCCTGCGCGACAGCCAGCACACGGCACAGGGCTTCGTGGCGCGGCGGCTGCGCATCGTGCCCAACCCGCGCTTTGCCCGCGCCGACAGCCTGCGCCGGGCATTGCGGCGGCAGCGCCGCGCCTACTCGGCCGCCGAGCAAGACTCGCTGGCGCGCTGGGCGAACACGCCGCCCCGCTTTGCTATGCTTTATATGACGCCGCTGCACGTAAATAGCCTGCGTCGCGTGGCGGCCGACGGCCAGCACGTGTTTTTGCGCTTTCAGGACCACCTGCAAGTGACGTACCTGCTGGCCGGCCCCGATGCCAACTACCACCCCCAGCCCTCGCCGTATGCACGCGGCCCGGCCGCGCCCCTGCCCCAAGACCGGCAGGTGTCGCAGCTGGTGCTGATGCAGCCCGAAGTAGAAATCGAGCCCAACGGCCAATTGGCAAATCCGCTGGCCGTATTCACCGACGAGTACTGGGGTTTCGAAAAAATGGGTGAATTTTTGCCCCTCAATTACCTGCCCCCCGGCTACCCTTCCCACCCATGATAAACAAAGTAGTACCCGATGCCCAGGCGGCCCTAGCCGGCATCGCCAATGGCATGACCCTGATGCTGGGCGGCTTCGGCCTCTGCGGCATTCCCGAAAACGCCATTTCCGAGCTGCTGCGCCTCGGCGTGCGCGACCTCACGTGCATCTCTAATAATGCGGGCGTCGATGATTTTGGCATCGGCAAGCTTTTGCAAACCAAGCAGGTACGCAAAATGATTTCGAGCTACGTGGGCGAAAATGCCGAGTTTGAGCGCCAGCTGCTGAGCGGCGAGCTGGAGGTAGAACTTATTCCGCAGGGCACGCTGGCCGAGCGCTGCCGGGCCGGCGGGGCCGGCATCCCGGCCTTTTACACGCCGGCCGGCTACGGCACCGAGGTGGGCGAAGGCAAGGAAAGCCGTGAGTTCAACGGCAAGATGTACCTGCTCGAAACCGCCCTGCGGGCCGATTTTGCCCTGGTAAAAGCCTGGCGCGGCGATACCGCCGGTAACCTAATCTACAAAGGCACGGCCCGCAACTTTAACCCCATGATGGCTACGGCCGGCGTCATCACCGTGGCCGAGGTCGAAGAACTGGTGCCGGCTGGCGAGCTTGACCCCAACCAGATACACACGCCGGGCATCTTCGTGCAGCGCATTTTTCAGGGTAAGCATTACGAAAAGCGCATCGAGCAGCGCACCGTGCGGGCATAACCCATTGTAATACGTTCGTCATGCTGAGCGCAGCGCAGCGGAGTCGAAGCATCTCTACCTCAATACTACCTCTTGGCGCCAGCAATGAAGCGGTAGAGATGCTTCGACTCCGCTGCGCTCCGCTCAGCATGACGAACGCTATAACTTTTTAGCTAATGAAACCGCTTGTTCTTTCTTCCCTCCTGCTTCTCAGCAGCCCCGCTGCCTTCGCCCAACTAGCCAAGCCGGCCGCGCTGCGCGTAGCCGCGCCCGCCACGGCCGAGGTCAGCCCAGAAGGCTTGCAGCGCATCGACCAATTATTACAGGAAGTAACTGGCGACGGCCGCGTGCCGGGTGCCATCGCGCTGGTGGCCCGCGATGGCAAAGTCGTGTACCGCAAGGCCTTCGGCTACTCCGACGTGGCGGCCAAAACCCCGCTCAAGCCCGATGCTATCGAACGCATTGCCTCACAAACCAAAGCCATCACCAGCATTGGCCTGATGCTGCTCTACGACGAGGGCAAATTCAAGCTCGACGACCCTATTTCGAAGTACCTGCCCACCTTTCGCAACCCCCAGGTGCTGGCGACTTTCAACGAGAAAGACTCGACCTACACCACCGTGCCGGCGCGCGGTGAGGTTACGATTCGGCAGTTGTTTACGCATACTTCGGGCATCGGCTACCCGGTTATCGGCTCGAAGGAGGCGCGGGCTATTTATGCTAAGGCGTACATTCCGAGCGGCATTGGCTCGCCCGGCGGCACGCTGGCCCCGGCCATCGACCGGCTGGGCACGCTGCCGCTGCTGCACCAGCCGGGCGAGCGCTTTACCTACGGCGTGAGCATCGACGTGCTGGGCCGCCTCATTGAGGTACTCAGCCAGCAGCCGCTCGACCAGTACCTGCGCGCCCGGCTATTCGAGCCGCTGGGCATGCGCGATACGTACTTCTACCTGCCCGCCGCCAAGCAGGCGCGGCTCGTGCCGCTCTACACGGAGTATCAAGGCAAAACCTTGCCCATGCCGGCCAGCGGCATGCTGGGCCTGCGGCCCGACTACCCCAAGCAGCCCGGCACGTACTTTTCGGGCGGCGCGGGGCTCTCGTCGACTATCGACGACTACGCCGCTTTCCTGCAAATGATGCTGAACGGCGGCACTTACAACGGCCACCGCCTGCTGAAGCCCGAAACCGTGCAGCTCATCACCCAAAACCAGATGGGCGACGTAAGTCAGGGCCTCAACAAGTTCGGCCTGGGCTTCAGCATCGTGACGCCCCAGGGCGCGGCCCAAACCGGCCAAACGGCCAGCAGCTACGAGTGGGGCGGCATTTTTGGCACCGACTACTGGGTCGACCCTACCGAAAAATTGGTGGTTCTGCTCTATACTCAGAAATACCCGCACACGAACACGCCGGACATGGTACCGCGCTTCCGCAAGCTGGTGTACGGCGCGCTGGCCAAGCGGCAGGCATCAAAGTAATTACGTTGTCGTGCCGAGCGTAGCGAAGCATCTCTGCCGCTTCATCCAACCTGCTCAGCGGTACGGTAGAGATACTTCCCTGCGTTTAGCATGACAGCCGGTTTTTAAACTATTCTCCCACCCCATTCCAATATGTTAGATAAACACGGCATTGCCCGGCGCATCGCGCAGGAAGTGCAGGACGGCTCCTACGTCAACCTCGGCATCGGTATTCCCACGCTGGTAGCCAACTACATACCGGCCGGCATCAATGTTGAATTGCAGAGCGAAAACGGCCTGCTCGGCATGGGCCCATTCCCGACCGAGGACCAAGTTGACCCCGACCTCATCAACGCCGGCAAGCAGACCGTGACGACCTTGCCCGGCTCCAGCCTGTTCTCATCGGCCGACTCGTTTGGCATGATTCGGGGTGAGCACGTCGACCTCACCATCTTGGGGGCGATGGAAGTGAGTGAGCGCGGCGACATTGCCAACTGGAAGATTCCGGGCAAGATGGTGAAGGGCATGGGCGGCGCCATGGACCTCGTGGCCTCGGCCAAGAACATCATCGTGGCCATGCAGCACGTGGCCCGCGACGGCAGCAGCAAGCTGCTACCCAGCTGCACGCTGCCCATCACGGGCCTGCACTGCGTCAAAAAAATCGTGACCGAACTGGCCGTGCTCGACGTGACGCCCGATGGCTTCGTGCTGCGCGAGCGCGCCCCCGGCGTAAGCGTGGCCCAGATTCGGGCGGCCACGGCGGGCCGGCTGGTGGTACCGGGCGGCGACGAAGCCGTGCCCGAAATGAGTGGTATTTAGGCTACAGGAGCGTCGAATAAGACTGGCCTTCTTACTTTTAGGGGCGCAACTCCACGAGTTGCGCCCTTCTTTTTGCAATCCCCACCCAACTGCTTTGCTGATGACTAAATCGTTACTTTTTAGCTTACTCCTAGCCGCCACGGCCGCGCAGGCCCAAACGTCGCCCAGCATCAACCTGTCGGATATGCCGGCCGTGGGCGACTCGCTGCGCCTGAGCCAGGCGGCCGTGGTGCTGCCCGCCAGTGCGCCGGCCCTCACCCTCAACGGGGCCAATAAAACCTGGAACTACGCCGGGCTGGTGGCTACCTCGCAGCGCGTGGAGCGCTACGCCAACGTGAGCACCGCCGCCGGGTTTCTGCTCCAATTCACGTTCAACAACTCGCTGCTGAGCCCCGACACCAAGGCCACGCTGGTAGCGCCCGAAAACACGCCGATTCCGGCCGGCACGGGCATTCCCATCGCCGACCCGATGGCCTTCTACAACGCTTCCAGCGCCGATTTTCGCTCGGTGGGCTACGCCGCCACGTATTCGGGCACCGGCGTACCGGTTACGTATGCCACTAAAAACCAGCAGGATATTATCTACCGGTTGCCCATCACCTACGGCAACGCCACTACCGTCGGCAACTCGCTCATCAGCACGCCCGCCGCGCTGGCCAGCACGGGCTTTTTCAGCCAGAAGCGCCAGCGCACCACCCAAGTTGATGCCTGGGGCACGCTCACCACGCCCTTCGGCACCTTCCAGGCGGTGCGGGTAGTGGCCAAGCTCATCGACCACGACAGCCTGGCCATCGGCGGGGCGGCGGGCCAGGGCCTCACGCTGCCCACGCGCCGCGAGTACAAGTGGCTGGCCAAGACTATTCACGTGCCGGTGCTCACCATCACGACCAACGAAGTAGCTGGCCAGGAAGTGATTACCGGCGTCGAGTACCGCGACATCTACCGCCGCTTCGTGCCGCTGGCCGGCCGCGACGCGGCCACCCAGGCCGTGCTCAGCGCCGCCCCCAACCCCTCGGCCGCCGGCGAGGCCGTGCGCCTGGCGGTGCCCACCGGCAGCGGCCCGCTCACGGTGGCCGCCACCGATTTGCTGGGGCGGCTGGTGTTTAGCCGCTCTTTTGGCAGCAGCGCGGGCGGCGTGCTCACGCTGGAGGCTGCCGCTTTCGGCAGCTTTCGGGGCGTGCTGCTATTGACCGTAACTACCGCCCAGGGCACGGCTACCCGGCGCGTAGTGCGCGAGTAACCCGCCGCACCAATCGGCTCGTTTAGGGGTTATAAAACCCGCTGGCTGTGGCCAGCGGGTTTTTTTGAGGGTAATTTTGAGTAATACTCCGCTTTTCGCTTCGACTTTTTCAGTTCGTTTATAATGGCTAGTTCTTCTGACACCAACGGCAAGGCCGCGCCCGGCGGCACGCACCACAAAAAAGGCAGCAAGCTCGGCCCCGCCACGGCCGCCATCGATGAGCGCCTGACGCCCACCGCCGTGCCGGCCCACAAGCTGGTGCTGCGCCAGCTGCGCCGCAGTGATTTTAAGGCCATCCATGCCATCATGGAAAAAGTGTATTCCAACATGGAGGGCGCGTGGTCGCAGGACGAGTACAACGCCCTGCTCAAGAAATTTCCGGAGGGCCAGATTTGCATCGAGGACAATGGCCAGGTGGTGGCCGCCGCGCTGGCTATCATCGTAGACTACAGCAAGTTTGGCGACAAGCACACGTATGCCAAAATCACGGGTAACGGCAAGTTTGACACCCACGACGCCGAGGGCGACACGCTCTACGGCGTCGACGTATTCGTGGACCCCGAGTACCGCAGCCTGCGCCTGGGCCGCCGCCTCTACGACGCCCGCAAAGAGCTGTGCGAGAACCTCAACCTGCGCGCTATGGTGGCCGGCGGCCGCATTCCCGGCTACGCCGCCTACGCCAACGAGATGACGCCCGCCAAGTACGTGGAAATGGTGCGTAACAAGGAGCTCACCGACCCCATCCTGACGTTCCAGCTCTCGAACGAGTTTTACGTCCGCAAAATCATTCCCGGCTATCTGCCTTACGATTCAGAATCAAAGGCTTACGCCACGCTGCTGGAGTGGATTAACGTGTACTACGACGAGGAGTTTGACAAGCTCATCGGCAACCCCAAGTCGAACGTGCGCATCGGCATCGTGCAGTGGCAGATGCGGGCCACTAAAAGCCTGGAAGACTTCTTCCAGCAAATCGAGTTTTTCGTGGATACCGTGAGCGGCTACAAGGCTGACTGCGTGCTGTTTCCCGAGTTTTTCAACGCGCCCATGATGGGCCTGGTGGGCGAAGAGTCGGCCTCGGCCGCTATTCGGGGTATGGCGGCGTTTACCGAGCCCATCAAAACGCGCATGATGGAGCTGGCCGTGAGCTACAACATCAACGTAATCGCGGGCTCAATGCCGGTCTACGAAGAAGGCAAGCTCTACAACGTGAGCTACTTGTGCCGCCGCGACGGTACCGTGGACGAGCAGTATAAGCTGCACGTAACGCCCGACGAGGCCAGCTACTGGGGCATGCGCGGCGGTGACAAAATCAAGTGTTTTGACACCGATTTTGGCAAAATCGGCATCCTGGTGTGCTACGACGTGGAGTTTCCGGAACTGAGCCGCATTTTGAGCGACGAGGGCATGAAAATCCTGTTCGTGCCCTTCTGGACCGACACCAAAAACGCCTACCAGCGCGTGCGCATCTGCGCCCAGGCCCGCGCCATCGAAAACGAGTGCTACGTGGCCATTACGGGCTCGGTGGGCAACCTGCCGCGCGTGGAGAACATGGATATTCAGTACTCGCAGTCGGCCGTGTTCAGCCCCTCCGACTTTGCCTTCCCGCACGATGCCATCGTGGCCGAGGCCACGCCGAACACGGAGATGACGCTCATCGCCGATCTCGACCTCGACCTACTCAAGGACCTGAATACCAGCGGCGCGGTGCGCAACCTGCGCGACC
>JAKONR010000113.1 GCA_022701825.1 Hymenobacteraceae bacterium
GCGAAGCCTTGTTTTTGCGAGCGTACTTCTACTTCAACCTGGTGAAGGCCTTCGGCGGCGTACCGCTGTTTGAAAAGACCGTGACGCCCACCGAGGCGCCCAACGTGAGCCGCGCCACCATCGCCCAAACCTACGCCTTCATCGAGAAGGACCTGAAGGCCGCCGCCGCCCTGCTGCCCGAGAAAAGCGCCTACCCCCAGGCCGACCTGGGCCGCGCCACCAAGGGCGCCGCCAACGGCTACCTGGCCCGCGCCATCATGTACCAGCTGGGCACCGTGAACGGCAACAACCACAACTGGCAGGAGGTGTACGACATCACGAGCACCGTCATCAGCTCGACGCAGTACAGCCTGTACCCCAACTACGCGGCCATTCACCAGGACATTGGCGAGAACAGCAGCGAGTCGCTGTTCGAGATTCAGTTCGGGTCGGACAACAACGGCTACGGCCCCATCTCCATCGGCACGACCAACAACATCTTCCAGAACAACCGCAAGACGTTCGGCTACGGCTTCAACAACCCCACGCAGAACCTGGTCGATGAGTTTGAGGCCAACGACCCGCGCAAGGAAGTCACGATTATCAAGAACAACGACTACGTGCTGGGCATCCTCAACCCCGTGGATATCACGCAGAATGCCACCGGCTACTTCAACCGCAAGGCCGCCATCATCGCCCCCGCCGCCCCCGAGTCAGGCCCGCAGAACATCCGCAAGCTGCGCTACGCCGACATTCTGCTGATGAAGGCCGAAGCCGCCGCCCAGCTCAACCGGCCCAGCGAGGCTATTACCTTGGTGAACCAGGTGCGCGCCCGCGCCCGCGCCTCAACCCGGCCGCCCGGCACCTCGCTGGGCACCCTCAGCTACGCCCCCACCAACGCCCCGGCCGGCACCCTGCCCGACCTGGCGGCCGGCCTTTCGGGCCAGGCCCTGCTCAATGCCATCTGGCACGAGCGCCGCGTCGAGTTTGCCGAAGAGTCGCTGCGCTTCTGGGACCTCGTGCGCACGGGCCGCTACCTGGGCATCCTGCCCGCCGCCGTGCGGGCGCGGGCGGCCTCGCACGTAGCCACCGAAGCCTCGGTAAACCCCGTGCCGCTGCTGCCCATCTCGCTCAACGACGCTCAGACCTGGAAGCTGCCCCAAAACCCCGGCTACTAGGCAGCATTTGGGCTGCTTAGTTTGATAGGCCT
Organism: Hymenobacteraceae bacterium; assembly: GCA_022701825.1. Classification (GTDB taxonomy): domain Bacteria; phylum Bacteroidota; class Bacteroidia; order Cytophagales; family Hymenobacteraceae; genus Hymenobacter. The sequence continues at coordinate 1,190 of JAKONR010000113.1, forward strand.
GCTTTTGCGGAAAAGGGTAGCAAGCGTGTCATGCTGAACGCAGGGTAGCATGACACGCTTTCATCGGGTTGGGAGTGCACGGGCTTTAGCCGCTCGTGCGCCCCCAACCCGATTTTTTGTTGGGCTTATCCGCCGCCCCGCAAACCCGCCCCCGGCCCTACCTTCGCGCCCGCTCGCCTCGCCTCCTGCTGCTCCGTGGACTGGATTTACGCCGTACCCAACTGGTTTCTTTTTAGCTTTTGCTGCGGCACCACGCTGCTGTTCTCGCTGGCGGGCCTGCTGCTGCTGCGGCCCTGGGTGCGCGCCCACGTCACGGACTCGGCCGAGCACAACGACCTGGTGAGCTACTTTTTAGGCGTTTCGGGCGTGATTTACGGCATCCTGCTGGGGCTAGTGGCCGCCGGCGTGTGGAGTAATTTTCAGACCTTGTCGGGCCAGGTCGACAACGAGGCCACCATCACGGCGGCCTTGTACCAGGACATGGCCACCTACCCGCCCGCCGCCCGCCAGCTCTACCAGCGCGAGCTGAAGGCCTACGTGCGCTCGGTTATTCACCAAGACTGGCCCGAGCACCACCGGGGCCAGGTGCCGCAGGAAAGCAGCAAGCTGCTGCGTGCCTTCAAAAACGACTTTTTTGCCTTCGAGCCCACCACCCCGCGCTTGCAGGTGGTGCACGGCCAAGCCATTAACCAGCTCAACGAGCTGCTACTCGCCCACCGCTTGCGCCTGCGCGGCGACCAAGACAACCTGCCCGCCCTGCTGTGGTGGGTGCTCATCCTGGGCGCGGCCATCAACGTAGCCATTTCCTGGTTTTTCGTGGCCGCCGACCCCACCCACCAGGTAGCGCTCACCTGCCTCATCGCCCTGCTGCTAGGCGCCCTACTCTTCCTGACCGCCGCCATGGACAACCCCTTCCGGGGCGGCTTCAGCGTAAACCCGAGCGCGTTTGAGTCTGTGCTTTATGAGATGGTAAACTATTGATAGCCGGCCGCGAGCGCTCGGATACAATACTAGCTGGTAGGCAGGTGCGGAAAGCTGGCCCGCACCATGCCAGCAAATTCGGCGGTGTCGAGGGCCGCTTCTTGCCAGATGCGCCGCGCATCATCCACCAGCGCCTGGCCAGCGGCTAGCGACAGCCTGGCCTCGCTCAGAAACTGGCGAGCCGTAGCATTGAGTGGCAGCGAAAGGTCGATGGCCCCAATAATGCGCGCATGGGTAAGGCGCTTGAGGTGCTCGATGCGGCGGTCCAGCAGTTCGGGCCGGTCGAGGCCAAAGGCCTCAATGCAGGCCTGCCCACGGAGGCTACCTCTTTTGGGCAAAATGGCATCTTGCCGAAACGTGAGGTAGCGCGCCGGGTTTTCGGTAGCCAGGTCGGGCAGTAGCGGGTGCTCCTGCGCCAGCGCATCGGTGTGGCATTTGGCCCGCTTCGTGGGGTTTCGCAGTGGAAAGTAATTGCCTTTAAACTCCTGATTACACAAATGGCAGGCGAAGTAAAGATTTTCCCAGGCATAGGCCAGCCAGTAATAGCCGGGCTTATTAAGCGGCTCATTACGCGCTTGTTGGTAGCCACCTTTTGGCCTGAAGTGCTCTACATCGCCGTAGCTTACGCTGGTGGGGCGCGACTCGCAATAGCAGCATTTGCGGTGCTGGTCGCTCAGGAGGCGCGCTTTCACCTGGGCATCGTTGTAGATACCATCCCGCGATTCCAGCAATTTATTGCCGGGTATTTGGCACGCGGCCGGGTCAGCTGCCTGAATGGCTTGTAGCTGGCGCAAGTGCCGGGCGCCCCGGGTAGTCAGAGGAGCCGGCGCGGGCTGGCTTTTCGTTATCCGAATCATCGCCGACTTTACTTTAGCAAGCCTTCGGGGCCAAGACTGCGGGCCAGCCGGGCCAGTAGGTCTTCGGCCTGGCGCTCGGGGCCAGTGGCACCCACCGGCTGAGCCGCTACTGCTTGCTCCAGCCGAGATAATTCCGCTTTTTCGGCTTTTGTGAGGCGCTTCTTGAGCAGCAGTTCGTTACGGCGCGTGAGGTCAGCCTCCGTTTGGGGTGATAATGGCGAAGTATCGTCAAACAGCTCGCTGTTCAGAATCTGCTCCACGCGCCAGCGACGCACGTCGGGCAGGTCTTGCACTACTATGGTCTGGTCGCCTTCGCGGCGCAATAGCACCACGTTGGCCTGCACGTCGCCGGCCGCCTGCACTACCAGCGGGCTGTGCGCGGTGGCGATAAATTGGGTTTCGGGGAAGATGCCGCTCAGGATGCCCAGCAGCTCGCGCTGCCACTTGGGGTGCAGGTGCAGGTCGATTTCGTCAATGAGCACAATGGCGGGCTCGGCCAGCGGGTTAGCGCTTTCAGGGTAGCGAATGTATAGCTTGCTGGCCAGGTCGGTGAGCCAGACCACCAGCGTCTGGTAGCCCAGGCTCATATCGCGCAGGCGCACCCAAGTATCGTGCAGCTGGAATTGCAGGCTTATCTGCGGCTTTTGGGGCGTGCCGGCCGCCGCAATCCGAATCTCGGTAACGCCGGGCAGCACGTCGATGAGCATCCGCTCGACCCGGTCGCGGGCATCGGCGAGCTGGGTGTTGGCAGCGCCTGCCAGCTTGCTGCCGTAGTCGATGTTCAGAAACCACTCTTCGGGATTCAGCAGGTCGGCGCGGTCGTCGAAGAGGCTGGCGCAGGTGTCGGTGGCTTCGGGGGCTTCGCTAAGGGTGGAATTGCCGGTGGTCCGGCCGGCGCCGTAGCCGTAGCAAATTAGCCCTTCCATTTCTGGAATTACTCCCTGCATAGCCATCTTATCTACTGAACCATTGATAAGAACTATGTGCCAGATATCACAGAAAATCCTGCTTCCAGTCACGCCAAGCTTATTATCTGCAACTGCTTCACATTCCAGCTCACTATCACCTATTTGATTAGTTCTAGCGGGCCACCATTTACTTTTCCATCTACCATCGAAATTGGGAAAAAGACTTTCTGGTTTTGTGTCCCCATCAGCTACAGGCTGTAACGCTACTAAACTCTTCAACACCGTCGTCTTCCCCACCCCGTTATCCCCCAGAATAATCGTCCACTGCGCCGGCCGGCCATCCGGCCGCGCAAACGAAATCGTCTGCTTCGCCCCGAAGCTGCGCACGTTTTCCAGGCTCAGGGAGAGGAAGTAGGCCGGAGGCGGCGTGGTGGGTTTGTCGGCCATTGCGCGGGAAGGGAAAGTCGGAACAACTCAAAAGTAGCAGGCCCGCCGAGAGCCGGCCGAAACTGGGGCAGCACCGGCGACTACACTAACCGTCATGCTGAGCGGAGCGCAGCGGAGTCGAAGCATCTCTATCGCTTCATCCGGGCCGTTCAACGGTGCAGCAGAGATGCTTCGACTCCGCTGCGCTGCGCTCAGCATGACAGACGCGATTTCAGCTTTTTATAAAAAGCAACATCGTTGCATTAAAAGAAACGTCGTTTATCTTTGAATAAGAGCCCCGGCAAAACCGCCGGCCTCTCTCCTATTCAAAACCATGTTTGACGTTATAATCATTGGCGGCAGCTACGCTGGCCTCAGCGCGGCGCTGGCGCTGGGCCGCGCCCGGCGCTCGGTGCTGGTGCTCGATAGTCGCCGCCCGCGCAACCGCTTCACGCCCCAGGCACACAACCTGCTGCTGCACGACGGCGACGCGCCCGCCGACCTCGCCGCCCGCGCCCGCCAGCAAGTGGCCGCCTACCCCACCGTGCAGTTGCTCGAAGCCCAAGCCACCGCCGCTGAAAAACGGCCCGATGGTACGTTTGCCATAGCTACCGAGGCCCAGGGCACCTTTTTGGCGCGCCGACTGCTGCTAGCCACGGGCCTGCGCGACGAGTTGCCGCCCGTGCCGGGCTTTGCCGAATGCTGGGGCAAATCGGTGATTCACTGCCCATTTTGCCACGGCTACGAGGTAGCCGACCAGCCCACCGGCATCTGGAACAACGGCGACGAAGTGAAGCACCAAGTAGCCATGCTGCTGAACTGGTCACGGGCGCTTACCGTGTTCACCAACGGCACGGCTACGTTCGGCCCTGAGGTACGTGAACTCCTAAAGGCCAGAAACATAGAAGTGGTCGAAACGCCCGTGGTGGAACTGCTACACACCAGCGGGCAGCTCACGGGCCTGCGCCTGGCCGATGGGCGCACTCAGCCGCTACCCGTGCTCTACGCCCGCTTGCCAGCCCACCAAGCCAGCTTGCTGCCGCAGCAACTAGGTTGCGAAGTAACCGAGCAGCAGCTCGTTCGCATTGATGAAGGCCACCGCACCACCGTACCGGGCGTGTACGCGGCGGGCGACTGTTGTTCGGCCTTGCCACAGCTGGCGTTGGCCATCGCGGCTGGCAATTTGGCGGGCGCGAATTTGAGTAAGGAGCTTATCTTGGGCGCTTAATGCGCAAAAATCTCCTTAAAGCCGGCAGCTATTGGCGGCATTTGGCCGCGGCACTGCTACTGGCCGCGCCCGCCCACGCCCAGGTACCCGCCGAGCTGCTCGGCCGCTGGGAGGCTTACGAAATCGGCTTTACGGTGCCCAACGCCCTGCCCGACTCGGTGCGCGACCGCCTCAACGACCCCAGCACTGCCGACCTCAACCACGCCATCGCCGAAGGCACGGCGCACCTGCGCGTCGAGTTCCGGGCCGATGGCGGTTATCAGTTTACGGTGACGCGCGGCGAGGAAGTGGTGCAGGCCGAAATCGGCACCTATTCAGTGGTGAAGGACCGCTTGCGGGCCAGCAGCCCCAGCAGCCGCAACGGTTCCTCTTTCGACGGGCACCAAATTCGCAAGCTGAGCCGCCGCGTGCTGCTGCTGGCTTTTCCGGTGGGCGAGTACATGCCCGGCGTAGACGAGGAGGTTGAGTACCGGCGGGTGAAGTAGCGCCCAAAGGCGTCCGTCATGCGGAGTTCTGCTCAGCATGACGGACATTATCTGTAGCTATGCTGCTATGACAGCGCCGCGTACTGCGCCTCCGTATCTACATCCGTGACTCCACCCGCAAAATCTACCGTCGGCAAGTGCTTGTACTGCTGCAACAACTCCCGCGCCCCGGTGGCCCCGCGCAGCTCCAGCAATTGTGGAAACAGCTCGCGGCCGAACAGCGCGGGCACGCCCTGCGTGCCGCCATAGGCCGACGCCACCACTGGCTGCCCGGTGGCCTGAAACTGCACAATTAATTCGCCGATGATTTCCGGCGTGAGCAGCGGCTGGTCGCAAAGCATAACCACTACGGCATCAATCTTGGCGGTAGCAGCGGTAGTTTCGGCAGCGGTTTCGAGCTCAGCGAGGCCCGCGGCAATGCTGCCGCCCATGCCGTCGGCCCAGGCATCGTTGCGCACTACGTGAAAGGGCAAGCCGTCGATTTCGGGCAATAATTCATCGTGGAGGGCGCCGGTCACGAGTACGAGCGGGCGGCAGGGCGAGGCCGCCGCTACCTCGGCGGCGTGGCGCAGCAGCGTTTGGCCCTGGTAGGGCAGTAGCTGCTTGGGGCGGGCAAGGCGCGAAGACGAGCCAGCCGCGAGCAGCAGCAGGCCAACAGCGGCAGTAGGGTCGTGGTGCATAAAGATTTTTCAATGGTTGTTAGATACAAAAAAAGTCATGCTGAACGCAGTGAAGCATCTTGCGTGGCGCAGTAACCTCTTACGTAAAGATTACTGCGCCACGCGGGATGCTTCACTGCGTTCAGCATGACCATCGTTTAATAAACGATTAGCTAGCTCGGCAGCCCGGCCATCATCACCTTGTCCGGCGTCAGGGGCAGGTCGCGCAGGCGCTTGCCGGTGGCGTGAAACACAGCGTTGGCCACGGCGGCGGCTACGCCCACCATCGCGATTTCGCCGATACCCTTCACCCCCATCGCGTTGATGTAGGGGTCGTGCTCCTCCACAAATTCCACGGTCATGTTCGGAATGTCGGCATTCACCGGCACGTGGTAGCCGGCGAGGTCGGCGTTGGTGTAGCGCGAGTAGTGCGGGTCACGGATGGTTTCTTCCATCAGCGCCGAGCCGATGCCAAAAATAGCTCCGCCAATAATTTGACTACGAGCAGTTTGGGCATTCAGAATACGGCCCGCGCCAATGACACTCACCCACTTGCTGACCCGAATAGTGCCTAAGTCCATATCCACGCGCACTTCGCAGAAGTGCGCGCCAAACGAGTGCATGGAGTGGTGGCCGGCCTGGTCTTTCTCGGTCGCGTCGGCGTTTTTGGCCGCCGCCGCGTCCTCGTAGCCCGAGCCGTATTTGCCCTGCGCCATGCCTTCGATGTCGGTGATTTCGCCGCGCTTCATCAGCTCGCCGAAGGGCTCACCTTTCTTGGGGTCTTTCTTGAGAAACAACCGACCTTTTTCTACGGCCACGTCTTCGGGCTTGGCGCGGTAGAGGGGTGATTTCTTGTCGATTACGGCGGCTTTAATTAGCTTCTGCCACACATCCTGGCAAGCCAGATATACCGACGACGACACCGTGCCCGCCGCGACCGAGCCGCCCGAGTTGGGAGCCGTGGGCAACTGCGTATCGCCCAGTTCGAAGCGCACCTTCTCGATAGGCAGGCCCAGCGAGTCGGCGGCTACCTGCGTCATCACGGTGTAAGTGCCGGTGCCCAGGTCGGTGGCGCCGGCCTGCACCACGGCGTGGCCGTCGGCGTAGAGGCGGGCGCGGGCCGTGCCCTGCGAGTTGTGCACCGGGTAGCTGGCCGAGGCCATGCCCATGCCCACTAGGTAGCGGCCGTCGCGGGTGGCACCGGCCTTGGGGTTGCGCTTGCTCCAGCCAAACAGTTCGGCGCCCCGCGCATAGCACTGTTTTAGGCTCTTGCTGCTCCACTGCTGGCCGGTGCCGTAGTCGTGGTCGGCATAGTTGCGCAGCCGGATTTCGATGGGGTCCACGCCCAGGCGGGCGGCCAGGTCGTCCATCGAGCATTCGATGGCAAACGAGCCGGGTGCCTCACCAGGGGCGCGCATAAAGGTGCTGGTCATCACGTTAGCCCGCGCCAGCTCGTAGCTGCTCTCGAAGCTCGGCGAGGCGTAGAGCAAATCCACAATCTTGGAGTTGGGCTCGGCGTAGTTGTCCCAAGGCGAGGTCGTGGACTGCTTGGTGTGGATGAGCGAGGTGATTTTGCCATCGGCCGAGGCTCCGAGCTTCATCACCTGGCTCTGGTCTTCGCGGTGGCCCATGCTCGTAAACATCTGCGGACGCGTGAGCATCAGCTTCACCGGCCGGCCCACGGCCTTGGCGGCCTGCACCGTGAGGATGGTATGCGGCCACATGGCACCCTTGCAGCCAAAACCGCCGCCCAGGTACTTGGTAATCACCCGAATTTGCTCGCGGGGCATCCCGGTCATGGCCGCCAGGCTCGACTGCGTGCGCGTGACGCCCTGCGTCGATTCGTACACCGTGAGGCGGTCGGGCGCTTCCCAGTGGGCCGTGGTCGAGCCCGGCTCCATGGGGTTGTGGTTGTACACGGGATGCGTGTAGGTGGCCGTGAGCTGGATGGCCGAGCTGGCAAACGCCGCCTGCGGCTCGCCGCGCTTGGTGTGGCCCTTTTGCTTGCCATCCTGCACTTTTTCGGGGTCAAAAAGCTCGGCTTTCGGGTCGTGAAAATCGGCGATGGGCTTCTGCGGCGCGTAGTTCACCTTCACCAGCGTGGCGGCGTGGGTGGCGTGCTCCAGCGTATCGGCCACCACGAGGGCCACCGGCTGGGCGGCGTAGAAAATCTCGTCGCCGGTGAGGGGCAGAAAGCCCATCGGCGCGCCGGTATCTTTCTTGCCAGCCGCGTCGTTGGGCGTTTTGGCCAGTTTTGGTAGGTTTTGGTGCGTGAGCACCGCAATCACGCCCAGCTCGCGGGCGGCGGCCGTAGTGTCGATGCTCTGGATTTTGCCTTTGGCGATGGGGCTGGTAGCAATCACGCCATAGGTAAGGCCGGGCAGCGCAAACTCAGCCGAGTATTTGGCTTTGCCGGTTACCTTTTCGCGGCCCTCCACGCGCACCAGCGGCTTGCCGACGAAGCCACCGGGCTGGTCAGAAAATTGGGGTTCCATATTTTTTAAGCTGTTAGCTGATAGCTGCTAGCTATTAGCCTTTTTATATCACATACAGGAGCCAATAGCTAGCAGCTATCAGCCAAAAGCTTAAGCCATTACTTCCAGCAGTGCCCGCACTATCGTGCGTTGGGCCAGCTCTACTTTGAATTTGTTGTGCTCTTTCGGGGCGGCATCGCGCACGGCCAGGGCGGCGGCGGCGCGGAAGTTTTCTTCCGTCGGTGCTTTGCCCACCAGGGCTTTTTCTACGGCGGGCACGCGCCAGGGCACGGTGCCCACGCCGCCCAGCGCCACCCGCGCCGAGCGGATGGTGCCACCCTGCACATCGAGCCCCACGGCGGCCGAAACCAGCGCGTAGGCATACGAAGCGCGGTCGCGCACCTTGAGGTAGTGCGACTTGCGGGCGTGCGCCGCGGCCGGCACGTTGATAGCCGTAATGATGTCGCCGGGCTGCAACTGGTTTTCGAGGTGCGGCGTTTTGCCCGGCAGCTTGTAGAAGTCGCTCAGCAACACGCTACGCGACTGGCCTTTGGCGTTCTCAATCGTGAGCTTAGTGTCAAGGGCAACTAGCGCCACGCACAGGTCGGAGGCGTGCGTAGCGATGCAGCTTTCGCTGCCGCCCAGGATGGCCAGCGTGCGGTTGTCGCCGTCTTGCGCGGGGCAGCCCGAGCCGGGCACCCGCTTGTTGCACGGAAACGCCGTGTCGCGGAAGTAGCCGCAGCGAGTTCGTTGCAATAAGTTGCCGCCCATGCTGGCCATGTTGCGCAGCTGCGGCGAAGCCGAAGCCAGCAGCGCTTGCGAAATAACCGGGTAATTTTGCACTACCTGCGGGTTTTCGCCCACGTCACTCATGCGCTCCAAAGCCCCGATGCGCAGGCCGGTAGCCGCGTTTTCGATGCCCAACAGCGAGAGTTTATTGAGGTCAACCAGCAGCGAGTGCTGCTCGATGTTCGACTTCATCAAGTCGATGAGCGACGTGCCGCCGCTGATAAAAGCGGCGTTTTTGTCGCCTTGGGCGGCCGTGGCCGCTTCTTTGGTGGAAGCCGCCTGGGTGTAAGAAAAATTATTCATGGTGGGTTAGCCTTTTGCTTGTTGGCCAGCCACTTCGCGCACGGCAGCCAGAATATTGGGGTAGGCGCCGCAGCGGCAGATGTTGCCGCTCATCCACTCGCGGCACTGGTCGTCGGTAGTGGCGTGGCCTTCTTTCACGCAGGCCACGCCCGACATGATTTGGCCCGGCGTGCAGTAGCCGCACTGGAAGCCGTCGTGCTTCAAAAACGCCTCTTGCATGGGGTGTAGCTCGTCGCCCTTGGCGAGGCCCTCAATGGTTTGAATTTGCTTGCCCTGGCTCATCACGGCCAGCGTGAGGCACGAGTTGACGCGGCGGCCATCCACGAGCACCGTGCAGGCACCGCACTGGCCGTGGTCGCAGCCTTTTTTGGTACCCGTCAGGTCGAGATTTTCGCGCAGGGCGTCGAGCAGCGTGGTGCGGGGCTCTAGGCGCAGGTTTTTGGCTTGGCCGTTGATGTTGAGGCTAACGTTGGTTTGGCCCGAAAGAATGGGGCTGGGCGGGGCTATTTTGTCGGCCAGGGCCTCGGCTTGGCCGGCAATGGGCGGCACCAGGGCAAAGCCCAAAATACCGCCGCTCTGCTTGAGAAAAGAGCGGCGCGAGGGGCCAGCGGACGGCGGCGTACCGGCCGCGTCGGGGGTTTGGTCGTCGGGAGATAACATCAGTGATAGCGCGTGGTGAGGCAGCTATCTACTACGCTAATCGAGGGAAGTTTGTTAGCAATTTTTCTTAAAAACAGCTTATCCAAAAAGCTTCTAATCAATCAGAAGCGCTATATCTAGCCTCTTTGCACCTAGCGTTCTGCTTGCTCGCCTAGTCGGCCACCCGCCGCCCGTTGCCTACGCCCCCACCGGCCGCCCCAGGCCCAGAGCGGGCGCCTGGTCAAGAGCCAAAATCTGCGCTCGGTAGCGAGCGGGCATCAGGGAGGTGCGCGCCCAGCGGCCCAGGGCCAGGTGCTGCGTGGGCCGGTACAAGGGCAGCGCCAGCGGCAGCCACGACCAACGGCCCAGCCCCAGGAGCGCCCGCACGCGGCCGGGCACCACGAAGCGCTGCGCTTGCAGCACCAATTCGTAGCGCAAAGCCCCGAGGTGGCGGCGGTACTGCCGGTAGAGGTCAGTAGTGTAAGCACTTACGACCAGGTCGTTTTTGAGGTGCGCCTCGCGGGCCAATTGCCACGCTGCGTAGGTAGCGGGCACCTCCGAGATGCCCATGCGCCGGCCCAAGCGGTAGAATACATCCACGATTTCCGCCTTTTCGGCGGCCGTGAGGGGCCGCTCTATCGCCTCAAACACGCGGATGGAATACGCCGTGAGCATAAACAGCACGTCGCGGTACGCCCAATCGGGGATGCGCATCCCGCGCTTGGCCTCCACTGCCGCGTGAATGCCTGCGATGGTATCGATAGCCTGCTCGGCCGCCGCCCGCTCGGCAAAAATGATGCGCCGCGCATACTCTACGGTCGAAAATAGCCGCCCCAGCGGGTCGGCGGGCAGCTTGCCGGTGAAGTAGAGCCAGTCCACAGCCTTGTTCAGCGCGAACTCGGCCGCCGACCCAGCGAAGATGAACAGCACCGTATCGGCCTTGCCCCAGATGCGGCGCACGACGGAATCGGGGTTGACGAAGTAGTCCATAGCAATCGAAATGCATCAAAAAGAACTTTGCATTACAAAGTTAATTCTAAAAATGCTGCGCAGCTACTTTTCTCGCCCCAGGGAGCCGAGGGATGAGGTGCCCCGTGCCGGGCAGTACCCGTATCAGCCAACAAAAAAAGCGCCCACCGAACCCGGCAGACGCTCTTTTTCATCAAATAACTCCCCTCCTACCGGCTACCATTGGTACCGGCCGGGCGGGCCGGCGGCCCGTCGGGGTTAGGCTTATTTTCGCGGCGCTCCAAAGGGCCGACCGGCGCTGGCGTAGTAGTCGTAGCCCCAGCGGCCTGCATGGGGTTTTGGGGCTGGCGGGCGTTGTTGCCGGCCTGCCCGGCCTGAAACAGCTCGAAGCGCGAAGGCGCGGCCTGGCGCGGGAAGGCATTGTTGCTCAGGTCAGTGTCAGCCGTTTGCTGGTAAGGGTCGATTACGAACGAAGCCACGTTTTTGGGCGTGATGATAATTTTGCTCACCTGCTCGTTGTTTTTGCGCCAGATTTCGGCCGGGATGGTCGTCAGCTCCTGCGAGCCATCCTCGTAGGTCATCTGAATAACGACCGGCATCACCAGGCCGCCCACGTTGCGCAAACTCAGCTCATAGAAGTTGAGGTTGCCATTCAGGCGCTGCTGCTGCTGGGGCGTGAGGGTGCTCAGGTACTGAAAGTAGCGCTGCTTGTCGGCTTCGGTCACGGCCAGCGGGTCGTAGTTGTTGTAGAAGTCCTTGAGGTCAGGCTTCTCATCTACCAGCGTGGTTTTGAGGTCGGTAGCGTTGCGCTGGGCCGAAATACTGGGCACCTGCGCCTGGCGCTCGTTTTGCAGCCGGGCGTTTTCGAGGCCGGGGTTTTTGGTATTGGGCTTGTACGATTTCACCGCGTCGAGCGCAATATCCACGCGGTCGGTGGTGTAGAACCAGCCGCGCCAGAACCAGTCGAGGTCCACGGCCGAGGCGTCTTCCATGGTGCGGAAAAAGTCGGCCGGCTCGGGGTGTTTGTAGGCCCAGCGGGTAGCGTAGGTTTTGAAGGCGTGGTCGAACAGCTCGCGGCCCATCACCGTCTCGCGCAGGATGTTGAGCGCCGTGGCGGGCTTGCCGTAGGCGTTGTTACCGAACTGCAACACGCTTTCCGAGTTGGTCATAATCGGCGTTTGCAGGCTCTTGTCGGTCCGCATGTAGTCCACCATGTTGCGCGGCTCGCCGCGACGGCTGGGGTAGTTGCGCTCCCACTCCTGCTCGGTCAGGTACTGGCAGAAGGTATTGAGGCCCTCGTCCATCCAGGTCCACTGCCGCTCGTCGGAGTTCACAATCATCGGGAAGAAGTTGTGGCCCACTTCGTGGATAATCACCGAAATCATGCCGTATTT